>JAJFHB010000571.1 GCA_021775795.1 Hyphomicrobiales bacterium
CGGCTACGTGATCTTCCGGCTCACGCACTGTTTCGCGACGCTCAATGCCAAGCCGCGCCATATCGTTGCGCAGTTTTGCAAGCGGCTTCTCGTGCAGAAATCCGGTGAGATAGTAAGAGCCGTAAGGGAGCAGTTCGCCACGGCCAACGCCGACAAAGAGAGCGTTGTACTCATGGAACACGGCACCTGGGTCAGACTTTTCGGCAATGTGGGAAAATGCACTCAACGCCTGCCCAAGCGTGGTTTCGTCGCCGTGCAGTTCAGAGGCAAGTTTCAAAGCTTCCTCATCCGCTGGCTTACAAAGGAAGTAAGCAAGCAAACGGTACATATGTGACCGCAATGCATCTTCTTCCGAAATCACTTCCCGCTCCAGCGCGTCTGCAGATGTCATCTGCGTCATGCCACTCCGTTTGACCACTGCCAAGCGCGGCTACCAGGTCGTTGAGCGCCTGAGCCGCAGCTTTCCCCAAAAAAACTTCTGTCTTAGATTAAACCTTAGAATCGTTTGAAGCTCAAGGAGGATCGGCGATAATCAAGGGAGAGCAATTCCGCATCACGGGAAAGATGTCCTTGATCCGAAACGCACGCGCAGTCATAAATTTGCGCGCTGAGGTAGAACCGGCCGTCCAATTGCCGGGTCGAAGTGTTGTTTGAGACATTTGGGCTGCTTGACGGCAACCGCATTTGGGCGGATGGTTTGGGGTACAGGCAATCAGTTGGTTGCCGCAAAAATGGAGCCGAGTGTGAGCGAGACAACGCCGGGCGCAGGAGAAATCAAACTGACAGATTCCACTGGTCAATCGTCGATGGTCGATCCCTTCGGCCGCATGGTTTCTTATCTGCGCGTTTCAGTTACCGACAGATGCGACTTCCGCTGTGTTTACTGCATGTCGGAGAATATGACCTTTTTGCCCAAAAAGGATGTCTTGTCGCTGGAAGAACTGGATCGTCTTTGCTCTGCGTTCATCGAAAAAGGCGTTCGAAAACTGAGGCTTACAGGCGGCGAACCGCTGGTTCGGCGCAACATCATGTCGCTCATTGAGGGGCTCGGCCGCCACCTGGAATCGGGGCAGCTTGAAGAACTCACCCTGACCACAAACGGCAGTCAGCTTGGCCGCTTTGCACATCAACTTCACGACTGTGGTGTGCGGCGTATCAACGTGTCGATGGACACTCGTAACGCCGACAAGTTCCACGAGATCACCCGGTGGGGCCAGCTTGAGAAAGTCCAGGACGGCATCACTGCAGCCCAGGCTGCCGGCCTTCACATCAAAATCAACATGGTGGCGTTGAAAGACGTCAATGCCGACGAAATTGAAGACATGATGCGCTGGTGTCATGACGGTGGCATGGATCTGACGCTGATTGAAACGATGCCGCTTGGCGAAATCGACGGCGACCGCACCGATCAGTATTTGCCGCTTTCGCGCGTCCGCGCTGATCTGATGGAGCGCTACACGCTTGAGGACATTCCCTACAAGACGGGCGGGCCTGCACGGTATGTAGAGGTCAAGGAAACCGGCGGACGGCTGGGTTTCATTACACCGCTCAGCCACAATTTCTGTGAAAGCTGCAATCGCGTCCGGCTTACCTGCACAGGCACCCTTTACATGTGCCTTGGCCAGGATGATGCCGCCGATCTGCGAGCCCCCTTGCGGGCATCAGAAAGCAATGAACCGCTTTCTGCCGCTATCGACGAAGCCATCGGGCGCAAGCCCAAAGGCCATGACTTCATCATCGACCGCGAACATAACGGCCCCGCCGTGACGCGCCACATGAGCGTTACCGGCGGCTGAATCGTCTGCGCTTTGTCCTTCATTTCAATGGCTTAGACGAGCTTTTGCAATTGCGTACGCACGAGCGTGGAGGTGATCATGAGCGACAATCCCTGGCACAAAACCCCTTCCGGCAAGACACGCGCGAGGGGCCTGGGTCTGCCACTGCCGGGCACACCCGGCGCTTTCAATGCCATCACCGACGTTTCGGGTGTTGAGGTCGGCTACACGACATTGATCGAAGGCCATGGGCCACTGGTTGCGGGCGTTGGACCGGTGAGAACCGGCGTGACGGCGATCCTGCCCCGGGGCCGCAAGAACGCTCTCGTTCCGTGCGCTGCCGGCTTCTTTTCCCTGAACGGCAACGGAGAGATGACCGGCACGACCTGGATCGAAGAATCAGGCCAGCTTGAAACCCCGATCACGATTACAAACACCCATTCCTGCGGCGTCACCCGCGATGCCACGATCCGCTGGCTCAACGATCAGGTAGCCGCTGGAATTGAGAACTGGAGCCTTCCCGTTGCGGCCGAGACATATGATGGGGAACTCAACGATATCAACGGCTTCCACGTAACGGTTGAACATACCATCGCGGCCCTCGAAAGCGCTGCAAGCGGTGCGATCGAGATGGGCAGTGTGGGTGGAGGCACCGGCATGTCGACTTATGAATTCAAAGCCGGCTCTGCCAGCGCCTCACGCCAGGTCGAGACCGCGGCAGGCACCTATACGCTGGGGGCCTTCGTGCAGTCGAACTTCGGCCTGAGAGATGAGCTCACCGTGCTCGGCGTTCCTGTTGGACGGCACTTGACCGGTGGCGAGTTCCGCTCGAAGGGATCAGGATCGATCATTGCCATTGTTGCCACCGATGCGCCCTTGCTGCCGCATCAGATAAAGCGCCTGGCGCGGCGGGTACCGCTGGGGTTGGCGCGCACCGGCACGGTTGGTCACAACGGCTCCGGTGACATTTTTCTCGCCTTTTCGACGGCAAACATGGAGGGCTACGCCGCGAAGGCGGATGCACTTGGTTCCTTCGACTGTCTGGCAAACGAAAGCCTGGACCCGTTGTTTCAGGCGGTTGTTGAGAGCGTGGAGGAGGCGGTTCTCGACGCGATGATCGCCAACGAGGCCATGACGGGCGCCAATGAGCTCACAGTCCCCGCCCTGCCCCACGACAGGCTTGTGGAACTACTGCACGAGGCGGGACGTCTGTGAAAGATCCATCCTTGCGCGCGCTCGCAGCCCTTCCAGACTTGCGTGCAGCCGTAACCGGTTACGGCAATGCCGGGTATGAATTGAAAACCTCCGTCGAGCCATCGGCACGGAGTAGCAGAACGTCGTAAGCGTCGCGCTCA
>JAJFHB010000572.1 GCA_021775795.1 Hyphomicrobiales bacterium
GTGGCGGCTGGCAACGTTTGCTGTTGCTGGCGCGCGCCTGGGTAGCCGAGCCGGTCGTCTTGTTAATGGATGAGCCGACCTATCACCTGGATCTTGAAAAGATCCTGATGCTCGAGAACTGGCTGGAAACCTGGGCAAGCAACCTGCTCGTGATCATCGCCAGCCACGACCGGAGTTTTCTGGATGCAGTGACCAATCGCACTTTGTTTTTGCGGCCGGAAAAATCACGCCTCTATTCCCTGCCC
Organism: Hyphomicrobiales bacterium; assembly: GCA_021775795.1. Classification (GTDB taxonomy): domain Bacteria; phylum Pseudomonadota; class Alphaproteobacteria; order Rhizobiales; family JAJFHB01; genus JAJFHB01. Next base: position 246 of record JAJFHB010000572.1, read on the forward strand.
TACAGCCGCGCCCGGGATGAGCTGGCTCAGGCGGACGCAGCCGATGCTGCGGAGCAGGAACGCGATCTGAAGAAAGCGCAACAACTGCGCCGCCAGTCCACAAAGCTGAAGAACATCGGCATCAACTCCGGTAGCGACCTGCTGCTCAAGAAACAAAAGCAGCTGCGCGAGCGGGCCGACAAAATCGAACAGTCCGCGCTTTCTCTCCATTCAGAACGGGCGGGCCAGATCCGCCTGGCAAACCAGGGCACACATGCAAAATCCCTGATCCGCATGCGGGAATTGTCAGTCGAGACACCGGATGGACGCCTTCTGTTCGAGGTGCCAAAGCTGGATGTTTTTCAGGCCGACCGGATTGTGGTTCTGGGTCGTAACGGTACTGGAAAATCGACGCTTCTGCGGATGTTGCGCAAGGCTTTGCTCAGCGGCGAAGAAACACCCGGCATCCGCGCAACGCCGACGCTGGTGCTTGGCTCCATGGATCAGGAGCTGACAGGTGTGCCGCTTGATCAGACGCCGTTCAGTTTCGTTTCCGGCCTTGGCCAGGGTGATGCGCGCAGCCGCTCTGCGCTGGCAACAGCAGGCATTGCGCATGACAAGCAGGACCGTCCGATCAGCCAGCTTTCATTCGGCCAAAGGTCACGCCTTGCTCTGCTTGCGTTGCGCTTTGCCGAGCCCAACTTTTATCTGCTCGATGAGCCGACCAACCATGTCGACATTGCCGGACAGGAAGCCCTCGCCGACGAGATCAGGGAACATAATGCCAGTTGTGTGCTCGTGTCTCATGACCGTGCCTTTGTCCGCGAAGTGGGGACACGCTTTCTGGTGGTCGAGAATGGCGGCTTGTCTGAGGACGAGACGCCTGAGGCTTACTTCTCCTCACTCACGCCCTGACGGTGGAACCAGATTGTCTCGGCAAAAAGATGAAACGCTCTAGGCACCGACAAAACTCGCAAGCTTCACTCCATGGTCTCTGGCGATGGTTTCTGCCGCCTTTTCGCCTATCATGATTGACGCTGCATTTGTGTTGCCGCTGATAATTTCGGGCATCACGCTTGCATCCGCGACACGGAGATTGTCCACGCCAAACACTTTGAGCCGCTCATCCACGACATCACCGATACGGCAGGTGCAGGAAAGGTGATAGACGGTCGTTGAATAGTGCAGCGCCATGTTTTCCAAAAGCGCATCACTTGGGTTTTCGCCCTCAACGTAGCCGTGCTTTTGCGCGAGTGCTGATGGAATATTCAGCGGCCCGGGTTTGATTTCCCCAGGCCAGTTCGAAACAATGTCGAGAGCCTTGCGCATGACAGAGACCATGACTTTGAGGTCATAGGGGTCCGTAAAGTAATTCATGCGGATTTCCGGCGGCGCTGACGGGTCGGAGCTGGTGATGACAATCTCGCCTTCGCTGTGAGGGAGCACAGGGTTGGCGAACACGATCACGCTCTCCTTGTCGGCCGCAAGGCTGGCTTCAGCATCTTCAAAGTAGTTGGCGAGATCCAGTTTGAGACGGTCGCCCAGAAGGGCTGCGTCGTAGCCACACGGAGAGAAGGCGATCTGGGCATCATGGCTGTGAAGGTCACCAAGGCCGGTAGAGTAGAAGGTCACCGCATCATAGATCGAAGATGAAACGAGGCTTTCTCCTGTTTCAACCCATTCCGCCAGCCGGCGCTCTGCTTCCGCCTTCAAACCCGCAAGCTCAGGAGACAGATTGGCGTCGTCTGCCGGGTCTGCCGGCAAGGGGCCCGCAGGCGCTCTCAATGCATCAGGACCCGCTGACACACCAATTTCCGCCACCGGCAGGCCGATGCCCGGTGCGGGAAAGAAAAGCGCACAATGGAGATGGTCTTTGAGGTGCTTGCCGACGGCAGGCAGTTCATGCAGACAGGCGACATCTGCCGCCTCCAGCTCGCGCCGCGGTCCGATGCCCGACAACATCAGGATGTGTGGAGAACCAACGGCACCGGAACTGAGGATGATATCCTTTGACGCCTCGACAACATGGAGCTGTCCATCATCGGTGCGATACTCAACACCCGTCGCCTTGCGCGCACCTTCGTCTCCAGACAACAGCACACGGGTTGCCTGCGCCCGCGTGATAATGGTCAGGTTGGGGCGTTGCTCGGCGTCACCTTCGAGGAAGGCGCGATAGGTACTCGAGCGCTTGCCTTTCCGCGTGCTTGTCTGAAACAGGGATGCAACGCCTTCAGGCCTTTTGCGATCGCGGCCATTGTAATCACCGCGAGGGATACCAGCGGCTTCTGCCGCATCGACAAAACCGCGGCATGCCGGAATCACAGGCGAGCGCACTGATACGCCGAGTGGGCCGCCTGAGCTGTGGGCATCCTGGTCGATGGAAATTTCATTGCTGGGCGCAAGATCCTCGCTCTTGCGAAAATAGGGTAACACCTCATCGTAGCTCCAGCCGGAAGCCCCCTTCTTCGCCCAATTGTCAAAATCGCCCGGGTGCCCCCTGACATAGGCCATGTAGTTGATGCCGGATGAACCCCCGAGCATCTTACCGCGAGGTACGGGCATGCGGCCTCCGCTCAGGCCGAGGCCGGCATTTCCGGGGTCGGCGGTGTACATCCAGTCGGTCTCGGGATCGAGCAGCAGATTGGCAACTGCAGCCGGCATCAATTCATGAGCGGGAGGGCGATCGCCAGCCTCAACAAGGGCGACTTTGCAGTTTGGGTCTTCACTCAGTCTTGCCGCGATTACGGCACCGGCGGAACCGCCACCTACAACCACAAAATCAAAATCGCCTGACATCCGTTTCCTCCCCACTCATTTGCCGCAACGCACCAATGCACGAACCCGCCGCGCTGGTTCACCTGAACCGCGCTGTAGTTCCAAGAATTTGGATTGTAGCCATTGCGTGGCAATGAACAACCGGCTGAGAGCAAGAGCTGCACACAATTGCGCAATGGATGGTGGGACACGACACCTGGGATGGACCGGCCGGACAGGGCGGGATTATGTGAGGGTTGGCCTTGAAAACGCGCCCGCACCTCTCTCCATGTCTGATGTCGGAAGCACAGCGGATACCCCAACTTGGAGTTCAAGACGGCAGTAACTGACCCAAATCGTGACCACGTGGTTCAATTGCTGAAGTATACCCGCACGCTCCCCATAACAAATGTGTACAATCTAACATTCTGTTCGGGTCGGGTTACATGTCTTGACCAAGTTCAATTGGGCTCGAAAGCGTTGTGTTGGAGGAGGAACAAAATGACGACTCAGGAAATCATCACGCTTGTCGAAGGATCTTATGCGGCGAGGCGCGAAGAACTCGTCGATGAGGCATTGGACTTCTTTGACCCGGACGCGGTGTTCAGGATTGTGGCAAATCCGGGCATGGGCGACATCGGGCGCTCTATCCGTGGTCACGATCAGCTTCGCACCCAACTTGAAGAACTTTTCAAAGTTTGGGATTGGAAGGATTTTCCGATCAGAACGATCGCCGTCGAGGGTGATACGGCCTTCGTGCATAGCAGTGGGATCATGCACTTTACGCCAACGGGTAAAGACGTTCAGACTGAAGCGCTCGACATCCTCAGATTTAAGAACGGAAAGATCGTCGAGTTCACGGAGTTCGCAGATACTCACCTGGTGGCCAGCCTGATTGCCGAAGCAACTGGTGAGCAGCTCTCAGACGCTTCCGAGTCTTTGGCGGTGGGACTCATGCGGCACTGGTTTGAGAAGGTGTGGAACCAGCAGGACGAGGCTACTATCCACAAAATGTTGCATGACGACTGCTTGATAGCCGGACTTAATCTGGCAGAAACCGGCCCCAAAGCATTTATCCCTTTTTACCAAAAATTCCTGCTCGCGTTCGACCAACCACGAGTCGATGTCCTCGAAATAACCGGGGACACCGTCAACACCACCGGTCTTGCGACCTTCAGCGGCCATCATAAGAAGACCGGAAAGGATGTGAGCTTCGAGTTTGGCTTCAGCGCTCGTTGGGAAGGTGGACAAATCGTCGAGGCGAGGAATGTGATCGACTTCCATGGACTTCTGCAACAGATCGGCGAGATTGAAGCGTCCACGCTCGCTGCAGCACTCGAAGCCTAAAGCCACAGTATCTCATGCCCGTTGTTGGGACTTGGCCGGTTAGCTGCGCGATTCGGCGCGGGGCGCGGGCTTTACCTACCCAGGCAGTGGAAACCGAGGGTGCCACCACGAATGTTCGCTAGCTCATACCGCTCTTAGAAGTCAGCATTTTTGGCGGCGAGTTTCGCAGGCCGGAGGACGGCCTGTGCGTTAGCAACTATACGGGCCGGGTCTGCATAACCTTGCAGTTCCAGGCAACAGGTATTTGGTACATCACCCCGCAGTCGCCGAAACAAAAAAATACCCGCTGCGGCAACCACAACGGGCGTCTAGAATTCCTGTTCTGCGGCCTGTCAATCGCCAGGTCAAACCTTTCACATGCTGGCGAACCAGTCGCCAAGGCTGACGGAAACACCCGCCTGTACCTGACGGTAGTTCAGCCCGATGGAGTGCACGAAAACCTACTCCCCAATCCGGAGTTAGATCTAATCTTTTTGGAGACTTTACGTCAGAACACCAATGAAAACGTAATATCCAAACAATGCAATGAATCGAGACCTCTCATGGCCGCATATCGAACGTACTCAAATACTTATGTAACTCGTGTAAGAAGGCAGTTTTTTCATTCTCCAAAGTGTGTTTGGCACTAACCTCTTTGGCCTTAACCTTCAGACGGCATGTTAAACTTGGGTTTTTCAACACTGCTCGCACGGCTGCGTGCAGCGCGCCAACAGACCTAGCTGGCATCAAGCAGTTTTTACCATCGATACAAAAGTCTCTTGTGCCCACACAATCGGGAACAATCAACACGCAATCTAGTGCCATTGCTTCGAGCGCAGGTAGAAAAAACCCTTCGGCTTCAGCGGGCAATGTTACGGCAATTCCAGCTTTGGATAAACGGGTCAAAAATTCCGAACGCGGAACATGATCAACACAAAGATCAACTTCAATTCCATCCTGCAAAAGTATCTTTGCCAACTCTTTAGCAAGAGCCTTGTCTTTCATGCCTGCAATAAAAACCTTGGTGGAAAT
>JAJFHB010000573.1 GCA_021775795.1 Hyphomicrobiales bacterium
GAAAACGCAGGTAATCGAGCTGTTCCTGAGTTGTCGCAAAGAGGAAGTAACTCTGGTCCCGGCCATCGTCAACGGCACGGGACATCACGCGCCTGCCGGCAATCTCGGGATGCGGGCGATTAATGACATAATGACCTGTAGCCAGAGTTGCAGCGCCCAGATTGCGGGCCATGCCCAGCAAGTCCACAAACTTTACAGTCTGATTGCAGCGCACACAGGGGATGGGCGTTTCGCCCGCCAGATAGCTGTCGACAAACTCATCCATGACAGAGGCGCGAAAGCGGTTTTCATAATCAAGCACATAGTGCGGAATGCCAAGGGTTTCAGCCACACGGCGCGCATCATGAATATCCTGACCCGCGCAGCACGCTCCCTTCCGCCGCAGCGCATCGCCGTGGTCATAGAGCTGCAGGGTAACCCCCACAACATCATAACCCTGCCTGGCAAGAAGAGCGGCCACCACAGATGAATCAACGCCACCCGACATCGCAACGACGACGCGTGTATCTTCTGGCCGCCCGGCAAGATCCAGACTGTTAAGACCTGTCGATGGATCAAATGCTGGCGGCAATCTGTCCAAAATGTTTGCCACGGCGCTGGATATAGGCGCTCTCGTGCGGAAAGGCAAAATGAATCCGCCTACCGGGCTCCACCGATCGCCTCTTCGCCAGGGTACTGAGCGGCCGGATTTTTACGCCAAAACATCGGCCTGTTTCCCCTGCCCCATGCCAGCAGATTTTGCCTACCACCCGGCAAAATCGCATGCATAGTACTCGGGCACATCGAACAACAAAGTCGTAAGTTGCTGTAATACAAAGGATATTCATGGGTGCCATTTTGGCCCGAAGGTTGCTTGATAAAGGCAGAACCAAATATTTGGCGTTTGTCCGCGTTCAGGAAACACTCTATGGCGCAAGTCGCACCACAAGTACTGCCGCTTGAAGTTTCGCTTCAGCCTCAAAAAAAGCCTGGCCAGACGGCTGGCCTTTCCGCGTCTGCAGAGATTGGCGGCGAAACACCCTTTCAGCGCGAACTCGATGCCAGCATTTCGTCATCCGAGCAAACAAACCCAGTGACGGAAAACGCCGGAGCACCTCTCAATACCCCTGCTACAGAGAGCGGCGCTGCTAAACAGGTTCTGGATATCGAGGGACAGTTGCAAGGTCCGTTAAGCGTCCCTGTCGGCATAAAAGCTCCATCGATCGATCCAAATTTTCCAATCGACGTTGCGCCAGAAGACGTGAGTGCGGGCGCCGCGACACTAAACACACTCCCGTCTTCTGCAGAGGCGCCAGAGATCGCTTCTCCGTCCGAGACAGAAATTGCAAACCCAATCACCCAAACGCGAGTGGCGTCCATCGGCATTCCCGATGACGCGATCAACGAGGCCGCAACAGGCGCCTCAGAAAATCAGCAGGAACAAACGCCGGATCTGCACTTGGGCACGCCCAACCTCGCCAATGAAGGTGAAGCCGCTGCTGAAGCATTACTTCAAGGCGGGACGGACGCGACACAACTCATTGACGTCGATCTGGTCAATGAACCTGGGGCAAACGCACAGTCGACCTCGGACACTATGAATGCGGCAGCTCCGATACTTGATGCATCACTCGCGCTCCAAACCGCAGCGGCAACAACAGCAGAACCTGCTGCAGGGCAAGCCAAAGACAACATTCCAACAACCCCCAACTTGCAGCCTGCAAATGGCAATCCGCAAGCACCAGAGGTTGCGGGTGCAAACACCCCCGCTGCCAGTGGTTCCGGCACGCAAACTCCGGTTGGTGTGCCCGGCACGACGCAACAGGCGCAATCCACCACCGCACCGGTTCATCCACAACCCTTAGAACAGGTTCAAACTCTCCCTTCAGGAGATAGGTCCACCCCGGATGCAACACGTGCAGGAGCGCCCGGAGACAGCCCTGATTCAGTTGCGGTCAAGCCGGAAACAGACACGCCCAAATTGTCTGTTACGCCCCAGGGCAGCGCGGTGGACACACCTGCAGAAAACCCTGCTGAAAACATTGACGAGGTGGACGCAGAAACACGCCGCGTGCAATCCGATGCTGCCAATCGGTCGGAACAAAACCGCCCGGCACAGACACACACAACGGCTCAGGCTCAACCCGTCCATGCGGAAACCCTGGCCGCAGGCTCGCTTCCACGGCAGGCACAGCAATCAGCTTCTGCCGCAACGCCGGCAAACGGGGCTGGAGGGCCAGTATCATCTGCACTGATCGACAGCGAGAATGTTGAGTTGAACGCGCGGCCTCAAACTGGCGGTGCAGCACAAACGAAAGCCGAACCAGGGCCCGCTTCAGAACAGACCCGCAGCCCGGGCACTCCCGGCGTCCAGACCACAGTGCAAACCGCGCCTGCCCCTGTTCAATCGCCCCTATTGGATAGCATTCAACCAGCCAGCATAGCTCCGCTTCCCGGAGAAGATGGAGCCCTGCCGCCCTTGACGCTGACGCAGCAGGGCACCAGTGTCAGCATGCGTTTTGGTGTTTCTCCGCAGAACGGCCAGCCGGCTCACATCCCTGCCAACAGCATAGCTTTCCAGATTGCTCGAAGCTTCGAGAACGGTGTGAACCGCTTCCAGATCCGCATCGACCCGCCGGAGCTTGGCCGCGTCGATGTCCGCCTGGAAATGTCTGTCGATGGGCGTGCGCAGGCACATTTAACCGTCGAAAGGCCAGAAACTCTGGATCTGATGCAGCGGGATGCCCGCGCCCTGGAACGGGCACTTTCAGATGCCGGGTTGAACACCGACAAGGATTCCCTGAGTTTCTCTCTCAAGGATCAGGGACAGTTTGCAGAGCAGAGCAGCGGTGGAGACACATCAGCCTCCGCGATTGCGGCAGCCGGCAACGAAGATGCCGAAATTGAACAACTCCATAATTCCCAGCGTGGGTACATCAGTGAAACCGGAGTGGATATTTCGGTTTAAAGCGAGCCCGATCAACATCGGCCGCGGATCAGGAGACGACTTAAAATGGAAATCAACGGTGTAAATGCACTCTCGACGCTTGGTCAGGCAGCACAGAGCCAGGACACGATAGCTGGGGATTTCGACGCCTTTCTACGCTTGCTCACCACGCAACTGCAAAATCAGAACCCGCTCGACCCCCTGGATACGAATCAGTTCACTGAACAACTCGTGCAGTTTTCGAGCGTTGAACAATCTATTCAGGCGAACAAGAACCTCGAGCAACTGGTGGCCCTGTCGCTTTCAACCGCATTCAACAATGCGGTGAGCTACATCGGACAGACGGTAGGGGCAGCAGGATCTGTTACGCAACTGACCGATGGTGAGGCTGTTTGGAATTATGATCTCGCAGAAGACAGTCCTGAAGCAACCATTACTGTTCGAAATTCAGCTGGCCAGCCTGTGTTTTCGCAAACCACGCAGCTTGATGGCGGCAAACAGGTCTACACTTGGGACGGCATTCAGGATGACGGCAGCACCGCACCAGATGGTGAATATTCAATAGACATTGTCGCCAACGATGCCGACGGCATTCGCCTCGCCGTCAGCACAGAAATCGAAGGTCAGGTATCGGCCGTCGACCTGACAGGAATTGAGCCATTGCTCACCGTCAACGGCACTGAAATTGGCCTTTCCGCAGTCCGCTACATCAAGGCCTGATTCGGCAATCCTGACCTTACTGGTTAATTTGC
>JAJFHB010000574.1 GCA_021775795.1 Hyphomicrobiales bacterium
TCACCGCACTGCCGTCTTCTGCCGCACAGCACAGCTATGAAACCGCGCCGCAAGAGCCGTTGCGTGGCCTCCTTCTGCTTGCAGCGCTTGCTTTGTTGCTCGCCGACGGACTCGCGGTTCTCGCCTTGTCGGGACGCTTCGCCCGGCCGGTATCGGCAACAGGCGCAACAGCAGCGCTCGCACTCGCCGTGTTCTTTGCAGCAATGCCGCAACCAAAAGCCCAGGAGATACCGGAAGGCCTCAGTGCCGCGGACGAGTTTGCCCTGCGGGCCTCGCTTGAAACCCGGATCGGTTATGTCATCACCGGCAATTCAACAGTAGACCAGACATCGCTCGCAGGCCTCACCGGCCTCAGCACGGTAATTCTGGAACGTACAGCTCTCGAGCCCGGCGGCCCCATCGGGCTCAACATTGATACTGACGATATCGTTTTTTTCCCGCTGATTTATTGGCCGGTTCTCTCCGGTGCGCAGGCCCTGTCTGAGGAAACCGCCTCCAAAGTTGATACGTACCTTAAGAACGGGGGAAGCATTTTCTTCGACACAAGGGATCATCAACTGGATATCCCCAATGTGACCGCAGACGAAGCCAACGCCACTCAACAGGCACTCAGGCGCATTCTCGCGCGGCTCGACATTCCACCGCTGGAAGTTGTGCCGGCCGACCACGTCATCACAAAAGCCTTTTATCTGTTGCAGGATTTTCCCGGGCGCTGGGAAGGCGGTCAACTTTGGGTCGAAGCGTCCCTCACCGATTCACAAGCCCGCGAACGCCGTGGATCTTCGAACTTTGATGGCGTGTCTTCAATCATCATTGGGTCGAACGACTACGCCGGCGCCTGGGCTATAGATCTCGAAGGACAACCCCTTTATCCCGTCGTTCCGGGCGATGCCCGGCAACGCGAACTTGCCTTCCGCACGGGCGTTAACATCGTCATGTACGCGTTAACCGGAAACTATAAAGCCGACCAGGTGCATGTTCCTGCCCTGCTCGAGCGGCTTGGTCAGTAGGTGATGCGATGACCTGGTCCGTCATATTCGAACCCCTCGTTCCTTTCTGGACAATCGCTGCGCTCGGCCTGGTCGCCCTTGCCGTCGTTGGCATTGGCATTTTCCTGCGGGCCCGCGGCGCCTTCCTGCGCGCCGCTGCAACCGCCTCGCTTCTTCTTGGCCTTGCCAACCCGGTGGTGCAGGAAGAAGAACGCGAAAACCTGACAAACATTGCCGTCGTCGTTGTCGACCACAGTGCCAGTCAGTCCCTTGGCGGCAGGCTGGAGCAAACCAATCAGGCTGCAGAAGATCTGCGCGAAGAACTTGAGGCCGTAGACGGACTGGAAGTTCGTTGGATCACGTCGGGTGATTCAATTGCAACATCGTCCGGCGAAACACGATTGTTTTCCGACCTCTTTACGGCCCTGTCGGACGTGCCGCCGGAGCGTTTTGCCGGCGCCATTATGATCAGCGACGGTCAGGTTCACGACATTCCCGAAAGCCTCGTCGAAAACGGCTATGACGGCCCGCTGCACGGTTTGCTTTCAGGCATACGCGACCAGCGTGACCGGCGTATCGTGCTTGAGCGCGCACCACGCTATGGCATCGTCGGTGAAAGCCGCGACATCGTGTTTAGGGTCGAAGATGAAGGTGCTTCTGAACGCGCCCGGGTGGAAATTGCTGTCGACGGACAGGTCGTCGACATTCTGGAAGTCCCCATCGGCCAGTCAGTGGAGGTTCCGCTCGAAATTACCCATGGCGGGCAGACAGTAACGGAAATCGCAGTTGAGCTGGTCGAAGGTGAGCTGACCCCCCACAACAACCGCGCCGTATTCACAACAGATGGCGTCCGCGAACGGCTGCGTGTGCTGCTGGTATCAGGCGAACCTCATCCAGGAGAGCGCACCTGGCGTAATCTCCTCAAGGCCGATGCCGCTGTTGATCTGGTGCACTTCACCATCCTTCGCCCTCCGGAAAAGCAGGATGGAACGCCGATCAAGGAATTGTCCCTGATTGCTTTCCCGACACGGGAATTATTCTCCGTCAAACTTGATGAGTTCGACCTGATCATTTTCGACCGCTACCAGCGCCGCGGTGTCCTGCCGGTCCTCTATCTGTCCAATATTGCGCGCTATGTGGAAGATGGCGGCGCCGTGCTCATCGCTGCCGGGCCGGCCTTTGCCACACCGCTGAGCCTGCATCGAACACCGCTATCAGAGATTATGCCGAGTACACCTACCGGCAACGTAACAATAGCCCCATATCGTCCACGCCTGACCGATGACGGCCAACGCCATCCGGTTACCCGTACCCTGCAGGGAGGCCAGTCGGAGCCACCTGATTGGGGCCGCTGGTTCCGCCTTATTGATGTCGAGGCAACTGCCGGCGATACATTGATGTCCGGTCCTCAGGATCTGCCTCTGGTTATCCTCGACAGACGTGGAGAAGGTCGTGTGGCACAGCTTCTCTCCGACCACTCCTGGCTATGGGCACGGGGGTTTGACGGCGGCGGCCCGCAAGCTGAGTTACTCAGGAGACTCGCACACTGGCTGATGAAGGAGCCGGACCTTGAAGAAGAGGCACTGCGCGCAAGTTTTGATGGTCAGAACCTGATCGTCGAGCGCCAGACCATGGAAGATGCCGTGGAAGCCGTCACAATCACGGCTCCGAGTGGTGAAGAAGAAACAATCATCCTCTCTGAGACCACTGCCGGTCTCTGGCAGGCACGCTGGACCGCCACTGAGATCGGTCTCCATCGTCTCGAAGACGGACTGCTAACCGCTGTCGCTGCAGTCGGCAACGCAAACAACAAAGAACTGCGCGACATTCGCGCAACCACTGCACTGCTTGAACCGATTGCGGATGCAACATCGGGCGGACTGTTCTGGCTGAGCGGCGAGCGCAATGACATTGAGAGCGTTGCGCTTCCGCGGCTGCGTATGGTGACCACGGGTCGGCGCATGGCTGGAAACAACTGGCTCGGCCTTAGAGACAACGAAGCCTATGTCGTCAGGGCGGTGCGCAGCTTGCCTTTGTATTCAACCCTGTTGGGTCTAGCAGCCATCTTGAGTTTGCTCGGCTTCACCTGGTTCCGTGAGGGCCGTTGAGCGCACCGGTGACATGACCAGGCCGGATACGCCGTTCATTGCGCCGTCGACAAGCTCCCTATAGAGCACGCGGTTTGGATCAACCGGCCCCGGCAGTGAAAGCATACCTTGCTTTGCCCGCACAAACCCAACACGGCTGTAGTAGGGCTCGTCTCCCACAAGAATGACCCGTTCGTGCCCAAGTTGGGAGGCCGTCTCCAAGCCTTTTTCCATAAGGGCAATACCGCATCCATAACCTCTGAAATCCGGCTGTATGGCAAGCGGCCCGAGCAGGAGTGAGGACCAGCGGCCTGCGACCCGCAGGGGCCAGAAACGGATGGTGCCGACCAGAGTGTCGCCAAGCCGCGCAACAAAACTCAAACCGTCAACCGGCTGCGAGCCTTCCCGCAGCCGGTAGGCGGTTTTGATGCGGCGATCAAGGCCAAAAGCATCATCAAGAAGCTGTTCGATGTGCGACAGGTCCGATGGTTTTTCGGCGGCGATGGAGTAACTTTTGTTCGACATGATCTTCAGGCCTTGCAGGCAATTAATGCTTCAGCAAGCTCCGCAAATCTTGTCGGCCTGGATATTATCGGGAAATGACAGCAGGGCCGGGTTCAGCGGAGCGACAATGAGCGCGCACCCTTCGGGCGCGCAAAGATCAATCGTCGTCGTTCCGACATGACATTCTGTCCCAGCTATGTTGCGCTCGTTTGCAGCAACGGCTGCGCATCTAACATGAACACTGTGCAGCGTCTACAGATTTGTGGGCTAACCGGCAACGAGGCCGAGCAGCAACGCTGGCACGTTGAGGTAAACCGAAAGCACGTAGCTGACATAAGCGACAAGAAAACAGATGCCTTCTGTCCGGCTGATGTTACGGCCGGTGAGCAGAACAGGGATGAGGATAACTGTTGCCGCGAGCATCACCCAGACGTCGTAATACTGCAACTGCCCGGCGATCGGAATTGGCGCCACAAATGAGGTGATGCCGAGAATAACCAGTATATTCGAAAGATTGCTGCCGATCACATTACCCAGGGCCACATCACTGTGACCCCGCAATGCTGCAAGCACGGATATGGCCAGTTCCGGCAGCGACGTCCCTATCGCAACCATTGTCAGGCCGATAACCGCTTCCGAAATTCCAAAGGCGCGTGCCAGGTTTATGGCAGCATCGACCAACAGGTCAGCCCCGAAGATGACTGATGCGCAACCGGCAATAAAAACCGGAATGCTTACATACAACTGCGTCGACAGCCCGCGGTGAACTTCCACTTCCTCTGCGGCAAGCTCCGGCACCGTATCATGGGCGAGCCGGCGCGCACTGACACGCTCACTCCAATAGGAATAAACAGTATAGGCGACGAAGCCGGAGACAAGCACAACACCGGTGGCTGGATGAATGACGCCGACAAGGGCCAGGCCGACCAGAACGCTTGTGGCGACGAGAAGGACAAAGCCATCCCGTTGCACCATCTTCAGAGTTGCCTTTATGGGCTGTATCGCGGCAACGACGCCAAGCACCAGCAGAATATTTGCTATGTTGCTTCCAACCACACTACCAATGGCAATGTCCGGTGAGTTTCGCAGCGCTGCATCGATGGCCACAGTCAGCTCCGGCGCTGACGTTCCAAGGGCAACAACCGTCAGTCCAATCAGAAGAGGCGGAATTTTGAAGCGCGTCGACATTGCGACCGCCCCTTGAACGAGCGCCTCGCCGCCGGCTATGAGAAGAAACAAACCGACAATCAGAAACAAAACATCCATAGACTAGGCTTCCACCCGCTGCATCCAGACACGCCCTCAAGCGCTGCCCCGTTAGCCATACTTGGGGCACCGCCTGCATGCCATACCAAGTATCTTCCGTATCTACCAGTCTTCGTCGGGCAACGCAGCG
>JAJFHB010000575.1 GCA_021775795.1 Hyphomicrobiales bacterium
CCCGAAACCATTACACCTGCCAATTTGCCAGTTGATCTCAATACGTTGGTTTTTGGTTGTGGGCGCTGAGCCAGGTCAGGCAATCGACACAGCCATCCCAGGAATGACGAAACCGCATTGTTGTGAGAGTTGCAGCCTTTCAACCTCAGGACGTGAAGGAAGACCTGCTGCCGTCCCCTCCGGAGTGTTGCGAAGAGACTGGAAATGTCCGAAGTTGCCGGTCGGATGAATACACCTGCTACAGATGAGAGAACCCTTCCCACGGAAAACTTCGGGTTTCTGTTGGTGTCCGGATTCCCTCTGGCGGCTTTTGCGTCCGCGATCGATGTACTCGCGCTGGCAAATTATGTCAGCGGCAAGACACTTTATCGGTGGAGCACAGTCTCGGTCGACGGTGACAGTGTTGAGGCCATGAACGGCCTGAACTCGGTTGCCGACTGGAAGATCGAAAATGCCCCGCGATATGATGTCATTACAGTTTGCTGTGGCATTGGAGCTGCCAGACGACGGGATGACGGGCTCGAGGAATGGTTGCGTTGTCGCCACAAAATGGGCGCCCGCGTAGGCAGCATGTCGACTGGGAGCTGGTTGTTGGCGCGTGCTGGTTTGCTCGACGGAAAGCGTTGCACTATTCACTGGGAAGATCTGGAATCATTTCGTGAGAGTTATCCGAACCTTCCTGCAACTTCAGAAATCTTTGAGATCGATGGTCGGATATTTACGTGCTCCGGCGGCTCAGCGGCAACAGACCTGTACTTATCGCTTGTCGCCGAAGACCATGGTTTAGAGCTTGCATCAAGAGTTGCAGAACAGCTCGTTCGCGGCCCGGCCCGCGCCGACACCACCAATCAAAGGCTCAAACTGCAGGACCGACTGGGTATCAGAAGCCCGCACTTGGCGTCAGCCGTTGCTTTGATGGAACAACACATCGAAGAGCCATTAGCGCAGAGCGACATCGCCCGCCTCGTTGGCATATCCGGCCGCCAGTTAGAACGGTTGTTTCATAATCACCTTGGCCGCACACCTCAACTATACTATCGCGAAGTCCGCTTACGCCATGCGCAGTCACTGCTGCGCAAAACTGGGCTGACGGTAATGCAAGTCGCCAGTGCATCGGGTTTTTGCACAGCCTCTTATCTGGCAAAATGTTACCTTGCACACTTTGGACACCCTCCAAATTCTGAAATGAAATTCTCGTGAATACGAACCAGGGCACCTGACAACTGGCACACTGCAGTTACGCAATTCCAATTCTTGATGGAGAAATCGTCATGGCGAGAAATGCAGTTGTTGCAGAAGATGCGCCGTCTGGCGCCGGACCTTATTCACCTGCCATCAGAGCAGGGGACTTTCTTTTTTTGTCCGGCATTGGTGCCCTTCATCCCGTTACCCACGAGATCATCGGTGAAGACATTGCGGCGCAGACCCGGCACACAATGTCGAACATTACAGCCATTTTGAAAGCCGGTGGAGCCACGCTCGACGATGTGGTCAAGATGGATGTCTATTTGCAGAACCCTCAAGACTATGAGGCGTTCAACATGATCTATGCTGAGTATTTCAGTGAGCCATATCCGGCACGATTGACGGTCGGTGCCGGGCAAGTGTGGGAGATGCTCATTAAGATGGATTGTGTCCCTTATCTGGGGTCTGAGTGAGACTTCAAGACATCGGCCATCAGAATTTGGCGCAAGGACCGAAGTCGCATGCTTGTGGCTCAGCGTCGGTTCAGTTGTTTCCTTGAAGCTCTGTCCAACGGAAGATCATGCTGTCTGTTAAATGCGAAGGGATTGTTGTTGTGAGCATTGAAGCCACTGGCCGCAAAAATGAACGCAACCAATTGGTCATGCAGGCCATGAAAGATATTCGCGTGGCCATGGAAGCAGGCTCTTCGCTGGATAATCTGAATAGGGCAAAGGCTCATTTGATTGCTTTGGCCACACAGCAGCATCTATTTGACTTCAGGGACTTTCCTTTGCCGATAGATGACGCGATGGAATGCTCTTACCTTGTTCATGAAGCGCCAGACGGCAGCTATTCACTGTATGTCAACTCCGGCGCACCACATCAATATTATGCTCCTCACGACCATGGCGACGCCTGGGCAATTATCGCAGGTGTCACCGGCCGCGAACGGCACCAGCTTTATCTTCGCCGTAATCCCGGCGAGCCAGGTGATGGGCCACTTGTAAAGAAGGGAGAGTTTATCGTTGCTGCCGGGCAGGCGGTTACGATGCAGCCAGACGGCATTCATGAGGTGAATGCGATGGACGGCAAGCCCCTGTTACACCTGCATCTTTATGCCAAGAATTTCACGCTGCAAGGGGAGCGTTGGAAGTACGACCTTGAAGAGGGCACAGCTGAACGGTTTTATCTGGACGAACTTGGCAGCATTACTGATGCCCGCTAAGCCGTTTTAGCCTCTATCGGAAATTGCAGAGCCAGTACATTGGAGAACACATGCCGTCACTTACAACCGAGGCCCGCGAAGCTTGGCAAAACCGAGAGCGTCGCATGGTTTTGACAACAACCGACCGACATAATATTCCCAATGCCATCTGGCTTCTCTGCGCAGAGCTTGTCGATGACGACCGGATCGTTATTGCAAATAATTCCATGAGCAAGACACTCGAGAACATTGAGGCCGGCTGCAAGGCATCCCTGCTGTTCATAGCCCCGGAACGAGAAGCCTACCAGGTGAAGGGCTCAATCAGCAATCATACGAGCGGCCCGGTTTACGATGGCATGAAAACCTGGCTGAAACCGGAGTATCCGGGCCGGAGCGCCGTTCTGCTTGAAATCGAAGAGATTTATTACGGTGCAAAAAAGATTGCTTGAAGGGGTCTAGTAATGACGGTGTTGACTGTCGAACAGCTTCATAAGATTGTCGACTTCGCCTTTGCAGGTGAACGAGTGCACCCAACCATCAAGCTTGCCGTTGCTGTCGCAGATGCCGGCGGTCACATATTGATCGCAGCGCGTGAACCGGAATCACCAGCTCTTCTTCTTGATATCGCGCAATCCAAGGCCAAATCATGCGTGGCGATCGGTATGCCAACACGGGCAATTATGGATCTCGCCAGTAAGAAGCCCACCTGGTTCAGCAGCGCCTCTCGAGTTGCCCAAAGTGCGACCGGATCGCCGCTGTGGGGTGCTCTGGGTGGTGTCATAATACGTGATGAACACGGCTGTCTAGTTGGTGCTGTTGCTGTCGCTGGAGATACTGGTGCTGGTGACGAAGCGCATGCGAAAGCCGCTATCGAGCACATCGGTCTGGTTCCCGACGTAAAAGGTCTTGATGTAGTCTGGTAGCGCAAAGTTCGGGAACAGGATGCGGCCGCAGCTAGGTCTTTTTGCACATGATCTCGAGAGGGACGAGGGCGCCTTCTTTCATGGCCCGGCCGGAATTTGCGATAACCGTATCGGCCAGGCTTCCATGAATGACACCGACCGCTCTTTGCAGCGGCTTGCCGGTTGCCTCGACGGCCTTCTTTGAGCGGACACCAAAATCGAGGATGGCCTCAAGATTGTCCCTGACATCTGTGATGACGAAGCCGGCCTGTTCCAACCCTGCGCGTGTTGCATCCGGTGTGGAAAGAAAACTCGTGTCCGAAGTTTTTGCCCAGGGGGTAGGGTACTCCGGCCCTTCTGCTGGCCCGTCGGAAACATCTATCAGAACAAACCAACCCCCAGGTTTCAGCACCCTGTGAATTTCCCGGTAGAAGCCGGACTTGTCTTCTATGTTCATCGAAACATTCATTGAGTAGGCGCCGTCAAAAACGCCATCCCCGAAAGGCATGGAGAGAGCATTGCCTTCGCGGATATCAATTTGGTCCTTCAGGCCCACTCTTTCGTTCAGTTCGCGGGCAACGACGCAAAATTCATTGGTCAGATCGATGCCGGTTACAGGACAGCCAAATCTGCTGGCCATGTAACGTGCCGGACCGCCGATTCCACATCCGACATCAAGGAGATGATCGGTGTTCGAGACGTCGAGAAGAGCTGCAAGTTCAACTGTGGCTTCAATACCGCGACCATGAAACTGATCATAGGGCGCCAGTTTTTCGACACTCAGCGCGGTCGTGTCTATGCCGTCTTCTGCCAGGGTCGCCAACAAACGCTCAAGCAGACTGCCGCTGGTGTAATGATCTGCGACATCCTGTTCTTCAGCCATGCGTTGCAAGCCTTTTTGTGAGTCAGCGTCGAAGCATGACCGCGTGATGTTTTGTCATTGCGGTACGAATAGCGCGAGGAACAGCATATCAATTCAGATTGCTGCGCATCCGATAGATGCCACCTTCATACTCGTCGAAGACTTCACCGACCTGCGGGTGCCGGACGGGATCGCCGGAATCGTCCTGCAGCAGGTTTTGCTCTGAAACATAGGCGACATACTCCGTCTCCTCGTTTTCAGCGAGCAGATGGTAGTACGGTTGGTCTTTCGAGGGCCGAATTGATTCAGGAATGGACAACCACCATTCTTCGGTGTTGTCGAAACTCGGATCTATATCGAAAACGACGCCGCGAAACGAAAAAAACCGGTGTTTCACAACCTGCCCGATGCCAAATTTTGCTGTTCTTGTCATGTCCATCATTTGGTTGTCACTACGCAACTCTATCGATCCCCACCGCGACTCTTATCAAACTAACAAATGTCGCTCTCGGTAAAAAGAGTAATCTCTTCAATTAATCGGTACACCAAACCGTACGAGCAGATAGCAATCTGGGTCAAAGGCATGCTCACAGGCCGTAGGCTGCACCCAGTTCCCCATCATTTGCCGCCACCAGCTTTGCCAGATCGACGATCACCTTTGCCTGTTTCCAGGTCGCATCATCCTGCATTTTTCCGTCTATCATCACAGCACCCGTGCCATCCGGCATGGCTTCAAGAATACGCATGGCGAACTTTACCTCATCCACATCGGGGCTGAACACACGCTTGGCGATGGTGATTTGACTTGGATGCAGAGACCAGGCTCCCAGGCACCCCTGAAGAAAGGCGTTGCGAAATTGTGCTTCACACGCTGCAGGGTCAGAAAAATCACCAAACGGTCCATAGAACGCTTTGATGCCGTTCGAGGCACAGGCGTCCACCATTCGGGCAACCGTGTAATGCCAGAGATCCTGTTGATAGAAAGCGCGGTTGTCGTCATCCGGCGCTGTCCCATCAGCCAAAACACCATAGGATGGATGGCCGCCGCCAACTCGCGTGGTCTTCATGCCTCTGGATGCGGCAAGATCTGCGGGACCAAGGCTCATGCCATGCATCCTCGGACTGGCTGATGCAATATCATCGACGTTCTTTACACCTTCGGCCGTCTCAAGAATGGCGTGGATCAATATCGGTTTCGAGATGCCGTTGGCAGCCTCAAGCTGTGCCAGAAGCTGGTCCAGGTAATGAATATCCCAGATACCTTCGACCTTGGGCAACATGATGACATCGAGTTTTTGGCCAACCGCATTCACAATTTGAACGATGTCATCGAGACCCCACGGGCTGTTAAGGGCGTTTACCCGCGTCCAAAGGCCGGTAGAACCATACTCATGATCCGATGCCATTTGAATGAAGCCGGAGCGGGCGTCTTCCTTGGCATCAGCAGGAATGGCGTCTTCCAGGTTGCCGAGCACCACATCCACTTGCCCGAGAAGATCGGGCACCTTGTTGCGCATTTTTTCAATGTGCGGCGGCATGAAATGGATCATGCGCTCAAGGCAAACCGGCAGTTCACGGTAAGGGGCGGGCGCACCAATGGCGAGAGGTTGGTAAAAGCGCGAAGGCAATCTTGTCATGACGTTTCCCGATACGATTTATGCGCGAGACATAAGCCAGCGTTCGTTGCGGTGCAATAGAAGGGTGGTGTGTTGAATTGCGTACTATTGTCCTTTACGGATCACCCGATCAAATAACACGACACTTGGACCAGGGTTCGAACAGGCGCACAACGTGGACGTAATTCTCAATCTGGCATTACCGTTTTTCGGCCTGATCGCTCTTGGTTACATCGCTGCTATCATTTTGCGTGTTGAGGAAAGCGGCTTAGCCTGGCTGAACGCCCTGGTCTGGTACTTCGCCCTGCCATCGCTGATTTTTCAAACTGTTGCTGAAGCCCCCTTTGAGAAACTCCTCAACCTTCCGTTCCTACTTGGTACGACCCTATCCACCTACCTCATCTTCGTCGTGATGGTGGCCATATCAATCATCATCTTCCGGTGTCGACTGCATGTTGCCGGAATCCATGCTTCCGCAGCAAGTTATGGCAATGTCGGATACATCGGTCTGGCACTGTCTGTTGCAACTTTTGGGCCGGAGGCAGCGATTCCTGCAATCCTGATTTTCTGCATGGACAACGCTGTGCAGTTTATCCTCGTGCCGTTGCTGGCAACACTTGGGCTGCGGAGTGACGATACGCCACCGGGCAAACTCGTTCTCGACATTCTGCGCTCCATTTTCACCCATCCCTTCATCCTGTCCGCACTAGCCGGTGCTTGTTTCGCAGCCTTTTCACTTGAAATCCCGACGCCGGCCAAGAGCCTGCTGGGGTTTTTGACCAACGCTGCTGCGCCCTGCGCCCTGTTTGCCATGGGTGTGACGCTCGCGTTGCGTAAAATCGAAGGGATTGGGGCGGAGTTGCCGGTGATCGTCATAATGAAAATGTTCATTCATCCCATCCTTGTGCTTACGCTCCTTAGCCTGATTGGCGAAACGGACCCGGTATGGATAAGCGTGGCCATATTGATGGCGTCGCTGCCAACGGCTGCAAACGTGTTCATAATGGCGCGCCAGTACAACGCCTACATTGAAGGGGCTTCCAGCAGCATCCTGATAACCACATTGGTTTCAGCATTTACGCTTTCAGGTCTGCTCTATCTTGTAGATAAGGGCCTGCTTCCGGTACATATCACTGAACTGCTTGCTGTTTTTGGTCTTTAGAAACTGCCTTGAGACAGCAATCGACATTCAACACCAGGCACAATCCAGGGCACGAAAAACATGAGTCAGCCACAAAAACCTCTGCCTCTTCAGGGTGTAAAAATTCTTGATTTCACTACTTTGCTGCCCGGGCCGATGGCCTCGTTGGTTCTAGCCGAGGCGGGCGCTGAGGTGATCAAGATCGAACGTCCCGGTGTCGGTGAAGAAATGCGCAAATATACTCCCAAGTGGGGCCGCGAGGCGGTGGGATTTGCCATGCTCAATCGAGGTAAAAAGAGCCTCGCCGTGGACCTCAAGGATCGCCAGACCCTCAAGATGCTGGAGCCGCTGATCGAAGAGGCTGACGTGGTTATCGAGCAGTTCCGTCCCGGAGTGATGGAGAGACTTGGTTTGAGTTATGACTCTGTGTCCAAGATCAATCCAAAAATCATTTATTGTTCGATCACCGGATATGGAGCGACGGGCCCCAAATCCGAAGTGGCGGGGCATGATCTCAATTACATTGGCGACACAGGCCTTCTCAGCCTCTCGATGGGTCCAGCAGACAGCCCCGTCGTGCCGCCGGCACTTGTCGCTGATCTAGCCGGTGGCACCTATCCTGCCGTGGTCAACATTTTGCTGGCTTTGCTTCAACGGGAAAAAACCGGTGATGGCACACATCTCGACATATCCATGACGGACAACATCTTCATGTTGATGTCATGGGCAATCGGGCAGGGCCTGATCTCCGGCCAATGGTCAAAAAGCGGCGAAGAACTTCTGACCGGTGGCACCGCGCGCTATCAGATATATCCGACAAAAGACGGTGGATTTGTTGCTGCAGCACCCATTGAGCAGAAATTCTGGGATCGGTTTTGCGAACTTGTCGGGTTGCCTGATGAGCTCCGGGATGATCGCACAGATCCTGCTGCAACGCTTGCAAAGGCGCGCGAGATTTTAATGTCCAAAGCTTCCGGTGAGTGGCGCCGCACCTTTTATCGTGAGGATTGCTGCTGTTCCATCGTACAGAGCCTTCAGGAAGCGTTATCCGACAGCCACTTCCTCGAACGTGGTCTCTTTGACTATGTGCTCGAGAATGAAGATGGCGACACCATTCCTGCAACCGTTGTCTGTGTTGCGCCGCAGTTCCGCGACAGTCCCACCGTCCATAAATCCGCCCCGTCACTGGGTGCGCATAATGATGAAATACTCAGCAATCTGAACGCATGATCTTCGGCAAGTCTTCCGCCGGTTCCATGCCCCGCCGCATGAATTCACGACGCAGCGGGCCGATCTTGTCAAGCATGTGAAGACCGGCACCGCGCAGCCCCTGCAAGGATGCGGCGCCTGAGAACAGGGAGCGGTTCAACATATCGACGAGAGCCGTTCGGGGCACTACATCGCGGCGACGATTGCGATCGTAGTTCGCTAAGGCAGCTTCTAGTGCAGCTGGTGAGTTGACTATATCGTTGTCACTTAGTAATTCGGCCAGAACGGCTGCATCACGAATTCCAAGGTTCAATCCTTGTGCACCGATGGGTGGAAGCACATGTGCCGCTTCCCCCACCAGAGCAACGTTGCGGTTCGAAAATGACTTGGCCGTGAGGCCAGACAGGCCAAAAACACCACGTGCACTTGTGTTTGAAATTGAACCCAGAACACCGCTTGTCTTGTCCAACAGCATCGCTTCAAATTCGCGGGTTTCCATCTCCGCATGGGAGCGCGCCACGTCCGGTTCTTCCACCCAGACGAGACTGGAGCGATTACCGGGCAGGGGTACCAGCGTCAGTGGCCCTGAAGGGCGGTGAAATTCTATCGACGTGTCGTTGTGCGGTTTTTCATGTTCAAAGCTGCAGGCAATTGCACTTTGGGGATACGACCAGGTCGTTGTGGCTATACCCGCAGCATCCCGACACAATGAAGTTCGCCCATCCGCCGCGACAATGAGCGGAGCATAGAGGCGATCGCCCTGCGTTGTTTCAACATGTGCTTCCTGCTCAGCAAGTTCGGCTGCGCTGACATTTGCCGAGCAACGTGTCAGTGATTTGATCGAACCTACGAGAGTTTCCAGAATACGGGTCAGTTCGGCATTTGGAATATTCCAGCCAAACGGATCACTGCCAATTTCTGCTGCATCAAACTCGACAGTCGGCGCTTTGACGGACCAGTCCGTAGCATCCACAAGCCTTAGTCTTTGCAGGGGCGCGCAAAACGGTTGAAGTTGTTCCCAGGCGCCGATGCGATCAAGAAGCCGGATGGCACCTTGCATGAGGGCACTAGTCCGTGGGTCGGAGCGCCTCGTAGCGTTGTTTGACTTGTCGACAGTGCTTCCAACGCCAACGCTGGCCGTTTTCAGGCCATTCCGTGCAAGCAGGATCGCAGCTATGACGCCTGCCGGACCGGCGCCAACAACGACCGCGTCAAATCTTCCATTGATTATCTTCCTGCCACTCATGTCCGGAGCCTAGAGCGTTTCACATTGATATGGAAACGTTTGATGGCGCCAAATCGGGTATTCCGGCAAGGCGCGCTGCGCCGCGCGATGTGGGGCATCGGGCAAGCAGCGCAACGCTGCCGGAGGGCCGATCTGGCCCACCGAAGGCCGGGTTATCGCGCCCGCTGGACTGCGTTACGGGCCCCTTGTGGACGGCAAGTCCACAGCGGTTCCCGTGCCTTGCCAGCAGACGCGATAACCCGGTCAAACCGGTTCCATATCAATGTGAAATGCTCTGGCTAACGAACCATTCGATACAAGCGCACCCGATGCCGCAGGAACGCGAATGCAATCGACAACTGCGCCAACATTGCCAATATTCGTCCCCCATGATGTTGCCACCTGCCATTTTGGGTTAGGAAGGGTAGAGCAACCAAGCCAAGAGGAACCCGATAAATGCAGTTTGAAACAATACGCCTGGAACAGAAGGGCGATGTCGCTGTATTGACCCTCCATCGACCGGAAAAGTTGAACAGTTTTACCTGGATCATGCATCGGGAAATTAGGGCTGCCCTGGATGAAATTGAAAGTTCCGGCGCAAGGGCAATGATACTCACCGGAGCGGGACGCGGCTTCTGTGCGGGACAGGACCTGTCCGAGCCCGCCGGCGATCTCAAGCCCGACTATGATGTTGGTGAAACGCTGGAGCGTAACTTCAATCCGCTTGCCATGCGGCTGAGGGCTCTGCCACTTCCCGTCGTGTGCGCTGTAAACGGTGTAGCAGCAGGGGCA
>JAJFHB010000576.1 GCA_021775795.1 Hyphomicrobiales bacterium
CTTCCTGTTTGCGGTGCTCACGCTCTGGACCGGTTCATTTGTGCTGGGGATGTTGCTGGCGCTGCCTCTTGTAGCTCTTGTCGGTATTGCAACCGAACTTGCAGTGGTCCGATGGCTCTATGAGAAAGACCATCTGGATCATGTTCTCGGCACCTTTGCCCTTGTTCTGATTTTCGGCGAAGCATCGCACATGATATTTGGCGCCGAGGGGATAGCGGTTGCCGTGCCGGAACTTCTACAGAGCAGAATTACGATCTCCGGTAACTTTGGTTATCCGGTTTATCGCCTCCTGATTATCGGATCCGGCCTGGCTATTGCCTTTGGTCTTTATTATCTCGTCACCCACACGCGCCTCGGCATGCTCATCAGGGCAGGCGCTTCCAACCGCACGATGCTGTCGGCACTGGGTGTGGATGTGCAGACGCTGTTCACCCTTGTTTTCGCCCTTGGCGCCGTACTCGCGGGATTCGCGGGGATGATGATCACGCCGATCAGCGATGCAAATATTTCCATGGGTAACGGCATGATCATCACAGCATTTGTGGTCATCGTATTGGGCGGGATCGGTTCAATGAAGGGCGCTTTTATCGGCGCCATCATTGTCGGCCTCATCGACACTCTTGGCCGCGCCTATCTTGATGACATCTTCAAACAGTTCCTGAGCTCGAACGCTGCAGAGACCATGGCACCGGCGATATCCTCGATGCTGATCTATATTCTCATGGCTGTTATTCTGTCTGTCCGCCCGCAAGGGCTCTTTCCACCCAAGGTAAGGTGAGGACAGGGCTCATGGCACGAAAAGCTTCAACGTCTCTTATTCCACCCCTGGGCGAGATCCGGTTCACAACCTGGTTCATGCTCATCGTTCTGCTCATATTTGCCCTGGCACCGGTTCTGACCGAAATCACCGGCACGCCATTTTATCTGTCCGTGGCGACCCGGCTGATAATTTTGTCAATTGCCGCGGTCAGCCTCAATCTTGTCCTTGGTTATGGTGGAATGGTGAGTTTCGGTCATGCCGCCTTCATTGGCCTCGGTGCCTATGCGGTTGGCATTCCGTTCTATTACGACATCACCAACGGATTCCTGCAGTTTGGTCTGGCAATCGTTGTGTCCGCGCTCTTCGCCCTCGTAACCGGCGCGATCTGCCTGCGCACCAAGGGCGTTTATTTCATCATGATCACAATGGCCTTCGGACAGATGGTCTATTTCACGTTCCTCAGTCTTAATGAGTATGGCGCTGATGACGGCCTATCGATTTACAAACTGAGCCAGTTCCCGGGGCCCATCGATTTCACCAACAAGGTTCAGCTTTACTACGTCTGCTTTGCATCACTTATTGTTTCACTCTTCATCGTGCACCGCCTCGTGAACTCGCGCTTCGGCATGGCAATCCGCGGGGCAAAGGGCAATGAAGAGCGTATGCGGGCCATTGGCTTCAATACTTATGCCTACCGACTGACGTGCTATGTCATTTCGGGTGCCATGTGCGGGTTTTCCGGAGCGTTGCTGGCGAACTTCACAAATTTCCTCAGCCCGGAAATGATCGATTGGACGCGCTCGGGCGAACTCATGTTCATGGTGATATTTGGCGGCACGGGAACCTTGTTTGGACCGTTCCTGGGAACAGCCGTTTTTCTCGGCTTCTATACATTCCTGGCCCAGTTCACGACCTACTGGCAACTCTGGCTGGGGGTTCTCATTCTCATATCGGTGTTGTTCGTGAAGGGTGGCATCAACGGCCTGATCGACAAGATTGAGGGGGTGGTGCGCAAGCGTCCAGTTTCAGCGCCTGCAGCGACACCGGCTGAGGCCAAAGATGAGTGAACCGATTTTGCAGATTGAAGGTCTCGTTAAACGCTTTGGCGGCGTTCTCGCGACCGACAACGTCAGCTTTGATGTGGCACCGCTGGAAACCCACGCGGTCATTGGACCAAATGGCGCCGGTAAGACTACGCTCATATCTCAGCTCTCAGGCGCGCTGCGAAGCGATGCGGGTGTTATCAGATTTAAGGGTGAACCGATTTCCAACCTGCCGCCTCATCAACGCTCGCTCAGAGGGCTTGCGCGTTCATTCCAGATTACCAGCGTCTTCATGGAAATGACTGTTCTTCAAAATGTGGCGTTGGCGGTACAGGCCCACCGGGGCCATTCGTACCGGTTTTGGCGGCCTGCAGCAGGCGATGCCGAGCTTGAGGCGCCAGCATTGGAGTGTTTGCGTGAGGTAAGTCTCCACGAACGCCGCGATGTTCGCGCTGCTTCCCTGTCTCATGGAGAAAAGCGCCAGCTCGAAATTGCCATGGCTTTGGCGACCGAACCGGATCTGCTCCTGCTCGACGAGCCTATGGCCGGCATGGGGCGCGAAGAATCCGAGCGCATGATCAATACACTGAAAGATCTGAAGGGTGAAAAAACCATGCTGCTGGTAGAGCACGACATGGATGCAGTATTTGCCCTCGCGGATCGCATTACCGTGCTGGTTTACGGTCGTGTTATCGCCAGTGGTGCGCCCGACGAGATTCGAAATGATGAGGCGGTGCGGCGCGCCTACCTCGGGGATGAAGGGGCTTAGTCCGATGCTCAAGGTCTCCGGAATTGAATCATTCTATGGCAGCAGCCAGGCGTTGTTTGGCATGGATCTGGAAGTCGGTGACGGCCAGGTGGTGACATTGCTTGGCCGGAACGGCATGGGCAAAACCACAACGATAAGCACCATCATGGGCATCGTGCGGGCAAGTTCCGGCACAGTGACATTTGGTGAAACCGACATCACGGCACTTCCATCCTTCAAGATAGCCAAACTCGGAATTGGTCTGGTGCCGGAAGGTCGGCAGATTTTTCCAAATCTCAGTGTTCGTGAAAACCTCGTGGCGACAGCGGCCAATCGCGGCAAGGCTGCCAATCCCTGGACGCTTGAGCGCATTTACGAGATGTTTCCGGAGCTGGCAGAACGCAGCACCAGTATGGGCAACCTGTTGTCTGGCGGTGAACAGCAAATGCTCGCTGTCGGACGGGCATTGATGACAAACC
This sequence comes from Hyphomicrobiales bacterium, assembly GCA_021775795.1. GTDB lineage: Bacteria > Pseudomonadota > Alphaproteobacteria > Rhizobiales > JAJFHB01 > JAJFHB01. Next base: position 3,031 of record JAJFHB010000576.1, read on the forward strand.
CGAGTTTGTTGATACTCGATGAAGCAACGGAAGGCCTGGCTCCCATGATCCGTCAGGGGATCTGGAGTTGTCTGAAGCGCTTGAAGGATGAAGGTCTGTCCATCCTCGTGGTCGACAAGAATGTTGCCGATCTTATGCGTTTTGCCGACCGTCACTATGTGGTCGAAAAGGGCCATGTAGTCTGGTCAGGCTCATCGGAGGATCTCGAAAAGGACATACACGTCCACGAGAGATACCTGGGCGTTTGACGGCTCTTGTTTACGGGAACTCAGAATCCCGGCTGGAGCCACCGCTGGCGGCACAGAGGAACATCGAATGAAGATTGAAAACGCTGTTTGCATTGTAACCGGTGCAGGCGGCGGTATCGGCGAAGCTCTGGCAAGGGATCTTGCAATGCGGGGCGCAGCTCATGTGGTCGTCTCCGATCGCGATGAGAACGCGGCCAACCGCGTTGCGTCCTCAATTGGTGGCACCGCCCATGGCGGGGACGTTGGTCATGAGGGTGTGGTTGAGAAACTCGTGTCGGACACCGAGAGCCGGCATGGGCGCATAGATCTGATCTGCTCAAATGCTGGCATACTAAGGCCCGACATCAAGGGAGGCACAGTTGCTGCATGCCCCGATGAAACCTGGATGGAGTGCTGGCAAGTCAATGTTATGGCGCATGTGCGCATCGCACGCGCAGCCTTGCCCGGCATGATCGCCCGCGGTGAAGGAGCCTTCCTGCTGACCGTATCGGCGGCTGGACTTCTGAATGTCATATCCAGCGCCACCTATGCTGCCACGAAACATGCAGCCCTCGGATTTGCTGAATCACTCGCCATTACACACGGTGATGATGGCATTGCGGTTTCGGCGCTCTGTCCCCAGGCGGTCGACACCGATATGGTTCGCAACTCCGCATCCAACAGTGGTGCGGATGTCGATGGCATCAAGTCGCCTGAAGAAGTTGCAGCGTTTACCCT
>JAJFHB010000577.1 GCA_021775795.1 Hyphomicrobiales bacterium
CATCCTACCTACCCGCAAAACCGAGGATGGGAACCACCATCCGGATCGGTCAGTTGCGAAGTGGCGGCCCGGGAGATTGTGCGTTGTTCGTTCACTGTCAAACAACGCTGATAGAGAGCTATTCGCAACTCTATCCTGACACATTTGAGTTTGACGGCCGCCGCGCCGTTGTTCTGCGAAACGGTCAGCCTGTTGCGAGGGCCGCCCTGCAGCATTGCATCGCCATGGCGCTCACATACCACGCCTCAAAGAGGATCACGGCCACCGCGGAGATCCGGGAATAGAGCTGGTCTGTGCTCAACTCCCGGATACCTGTCCGTGATTTGTCTCCCGATCAACCGCGCCCTTCGTCTCCGGCAGAATCCGGTGCCCTGCCATCGCAGCCGCCCAGCGCTTCATTGTGGATCCTGCCATTGGGGCAAAGACACATGCCCTGTACCGGTGTAGTCCCCGTGGGGCAGTCATTGGCAGGAGGTGTCGGCGCAACACAACCCTGACCCGCCACCAGGTCCGTGCCATCGGGACAACGGCAGCGGCGGTCGTTGACGCGGTCCATACCGTCATACCGGCAGACACATTGATTGCCCTGAAGCACTGTTGTGCGATCGTGGCAATCCGGTGTCACAACCGGAGCAACACAGCCTTGGCCGGCAACCAGATCGGTTCCTGCCGGGCAACGGCAACGGCGATCATTCACGCGATCCATACCGTCATACCGGCAGACACACTGGTTGTTCTGAAGCACTGTTGTGCGATCGTGGCAATCCGGCACCACTATTGGTGCAACACAGCCCTGACCAACGACCAGATCGGTTCCTGACGGACAACGGCAGCGGCGCTCATTCACACGATCCATGCCGTCATAACGGCAAACACACTGATTGCCGGACTGATAGGTTGTCCGATCATGGCAATCTGGAGCCTGCTCTTCTTGCACACAGCCAACGCCGGCCACGAGATCGTAGCCACCGGGGCAGCGGCAACGCTGATCATTGACCCGATCCATGCCGTAGTAACGGCAAACGCAGCGATTGCCTTCCTGATACGTCGTCCGTTCGTGACAATCGAGGGTCTCTTGAACACAGCCCTCGCCGGGAATGAGTTCCGTCCCACTTGGGCAACGGCAGCGCCGTTCGTTCACGCGGTCCATGCCGTAGTAACGGCAAACGCACTGACTGCCCTGTTGGACCGTCGTCCGCTCGTTGCAGTTCAACTCCACCTGTTCACAACGCCTTGAATCATCGTCCCAATAGGTGCCTGATCCGCAGCTTATGCAGACTTCGCCGTTCCAGTGCGATCCAGACTGTGTACAGATCGGCTGGCAGCTGTCGCCCACTACACGTTCCCCAAACCCGCAGGTAATGGTTTTCGTGACAACGACCTCTACACAATCACTGTTGTTCTGAAAGTTTTCATCGCTTGCACCAAGCGACGACATGACATCGATCAATCCTTCGTCGACCTCACCTGTAACCGGCAGGCCGAACTGGCGCTGAAAGCCCTCAATCGCCGTCCGGGTACGCGGTCCCATCAAGCCGTCAATCGGGCCTGGCTCGTAGCCAACCACTTTCAGCACAAACTGCGCGAACAATGTCGGATTGGCACCAACCTGAGGTGGCGCCAGACCAGCGCAATTTTCAAATGTGCTGCCACTGCTCATGGCGCGCGGGATACGCAGATCAACGAAGAAACTTGTCTCTTCGCCTGCTTCCAGTTCGAGAGGCGGCGTCAGGCAACTGATGGGTTCGCCGGTGCCGCTCTGCAGGCAACTCCAGGGCGTGCCCGCAGGACCCATAATGCCAAGCTGCACACCATTCGTGCCGGGCTCATCACCAAGGCTGAGAATGCCCTCAAAATCAACGCTGCTGTTGTTGCGGACTGAAATGTTAAAGCGACAAGGGTCACCAGCTTCGCACGACGCCGGTCCGGATTTTGACACGGCCAGATCCCCTGCAGGCGCTTCCGGGCAAATATCGCGCGGAATTCTGAAACGCACTTCACCTGAACACATCAGGTCAGTTCCGGGAATCGAGCCCCCACCTTCCTGGATCGCATTGGCCAGCAAACGGACCCTTTGACCGGGCTCAGCGCCGATCAATTCCCAGGTATGCTCATCACCACGCCGGGATTGCTCCAACGGCGCTGCGACAACACCCGAAGTCAGGGAAATGACTTCGGTATTCTGTGTCGGAAATCCAACATCATTCTCAGCTTCGAAAGTGTAGGAGATGACGCCATCCCCGGAGCATTGTGCCTCTCCCACGAGTTCAAGGCATTGTGATTGCGCTTCCACATCGCCAGCCGCGAAACCAAAGAGCAACACGATTGCGGTGATAGTTGCACCAACCAGCTTGCTCAATTCAGATTTTGCTTTTCGAATTTCATTCATGATCGTGCCGCTCATTCTGCACCGCAATTCTGGGACGGCGCAGACAACGAGACTGTCTGACGGCAACAGTCATAGGGCTCACCACTGTCAGCCGCTGCTTCATTGAAACCACAGATACTCAGTTCGAACGGTTGTCCGGGCTGGAGCGGCGAAAATGCAAATGTTGTGGTCGGTGCGCCTACAGGAACGAAAGGCCCATTTGAGACCTCAACGCCGGGCGTGTGAGACTGCGTCTGTATCATATCGATCTCAAGGTCGGTCGAGTTGACCAGGATAAAATCGTAGTTCCACGCGGCACTCGCCTGGTCACAGCGGAATGCCCCCAGCACACGCATGCACCACCCCTCCTGAGAATAAGCAGAAGGCGCAAAAGCCGCTAAGGTCGTAAATGAAACAATGGCGCAGGCCAAAAGCTGCAATACGGGTTTGTGCAAACGCATCGCCAAAGGATCCTCCTCGCGTGTGCCACACATCTACTCGACAGGCGATAGCCGAACGGCAAATGCAATAGCGCATCCCAATTCGCGCTTCTTCTTCGTTGCGCACTTTGTCAATCTTCATGCGAAACCGCGACAGAAGATCATTTCCCTGTTGAAACAGGTTGTCACATAGCGCGCGCCGGAAGAGTTGGCGCTACGCCCCGCCCTCACTCAAAAGGCTATAGATGCCAGCACACCCGGACAACTGTTTTATTCACGGCCACGTGATATTTAAGTGAAAACATCCACTCCCCTCACCGGCCATCACTATTGTAAACGCCGCCGGACTGGAGATGATCTCCCGGCAGGTTTAGAATGCGCCCATGATCCAGATAACTGACAATATTTCGATCGCCGACGATGAAGTCTCGATCACCTACATTCGCGCCAGTGGACCGGGCGGTCAGAATGTAAACAAGGTGTCGACCGCCGCACAATTGCGTTTCGATGCCCGCAACAGCAAATCCCTGCCTGAACCGGTGCGCGAACGGCTTGAAAAGATTGCCGGCTCGAAGCTGACCAAAGAAGGCGTCATTGTCGTTACCGCAAGCACCCACAGGACCCAGGAAGCAAACCGAAGGGATGCCGTTGACCGTTTGATTGAAATGATCAGGAAAGCCATCTTCAGACCGAAGAAACGCATTCCAACCCGCATGTCACTAGGTGCCAAGCGGCGGCGGCGCGACGCCAAAAAACAACGCTCAACAGTGAAGAAACTTAGAGGCCGCATGACCTCATCAGACGATTAGAAATTTCCGAATTCAGCAAAAAGGCACACCCGACATGTCGATGAAACTCTACGAAGCCACACCCTCCCGGTCCCTGCGCGTCAGTTGGACACTGGCGGAATTAGGCGTCGATTATGAAAGCGTAGCTGGCGGAAGCATGATCGGCACAGACGAGCTTCGCAAAGTCCATCCTCTGGCAAAGCTTCCCGCATTTACAGATGAGGGGCGCAACCTCTTTGAATCTGCTGCCATTTGTACCTGGCTGGCTGATAGCCATTCAGACGCCGGCCTGATCTTTCCCTCGGGCACATGGGAGCGCGCCCTTCATGATCAGTGGGTGGCATTTG
>JAJFHB010000578.1 GCA_021775795.1 Hyphomicrobiales bacterium
GCGGACGCGGACCAGAATATACATCCGCCATCGAACACACCCTGAGGAACATTTGCCAGGGTGGCATTTATGACCATCTCGGCGGCGGCTTTGCCCGCTATTCAGTGGACGCACTATGGCTCGCCCCTCATTTTGAAAAGATGCTGTACGACAACGCTCAGCTTCTAAATCTGATGACCCTGCTCTGGCAGGATAAGCAGGAGCCATTGTTTCGTACCCGAACCGGTGAAACAGCAGAATGGGTTCTAAGGGAAATGATCGCTGATTCCGGAGCATTCGCTGCCAGCCTTGATGCTGACTCCGAAGGCGTCGAGGGAAAGTTCTACGTTTGGTCAAAATCCGAGATTGATGGATTGCTCAACCCGGAAGACGCAGCGCTCTTTTGCGCCACGTATGACATCTCAGAAGGTGGTAACTGGGAAGAGACGAACATCCCGAACATGTTGCATTCTCTGGCTCTTCCCGCAGACGAGTTGGAAGAGCGACTGATCCCCATTAGAGAAATCCTCTTTCGCCATCGCGCCGAACGCATTCCACCCGGCTGGGACGACAAGGTTCTCGCCGACTGGAACGGTTTGATGATCAGTGCCCTTGCCTTCGCCAGCCGTGTTTTCGACCATCCGGCCTGGTTGGACGCCGCACAGCAGGCATTTGAAGTCGTACAGAGCCAAATGTACATCGATGGGCACTTGAGGCATTCAATGCGTTTGGGCAAGGTTCAGCACTTCGCCACCCTGGACGACTATGCCAACATGACGGCCGCAGCCCTCTCACTCTATGAAACCACAGGCCAGGAAGACTATCTGCAACACGCCAGGACATGGCTGATCGACATTGAAAATCATTATCTCGACGAAGAACACGGTGGCTATTACTACACATCAAACGTCGGTGAAAATCTTATCACCCGCTCACACACGGCCTCAGATGACGCCGTACCCAACGCCAACGCAACCCTGCTTGCCTGCCTTGCCCGCCTCTACATCTTTACCGGAGAGGAAACTTACAAACAGAAGGCAGATGCGCAGATCACAGCTTTCAACGGCGAAGTGCTTTCAAATATCTACGCTCACAGCACCTTTTTTAACGCGTTCGATCTTTTGATAAACGCCGCACAATACATCGTCATTGGAAAAAGGGGTGAGCCAGACACGGATGCCGTCATTGCCTCCATCTGGAAACAATGCATTCCAAACCGGATCCTCACAGTCATCGAGCAGACAGACGGCCTTCCCCAAGCCCATCCTGCCCATGGCAAGACCCGGATTGATGGCAAGGCTACGCTCTATGTGTGCAGAGGAACAACATGTTCCCTGCCCATAACCGATTTAGCTGAAATTCAGAGTATCGCGAGCGCCTGACAACCTGCCGCCTGGCATAAACCGGAACCTAAGTTCCAACCACGCAGTCATTTCGCAGGCAAATCGATCACGTATTCATTGAATCGAAAAACTCGTCATTGTTTTTCGTCTGCTTAAGTTTATCGAGCAGAAACTCAATGGCATCCACGGTTCCCATCGGATTAAGTATGCGCCGCAGGACATACATCTTCTTGAGGGTGTCGGGGACAACCAGCAGTTCTTCTTTTCGCGTACCCGAGCGGGTAATATCCATTGCCGGGAAGACGCGCTTGTCTGCCACCTTCCGGTCAAGAATGATTTCAGAGTTGCCGGTTCCCTTGAACTCTTCAAAGATCACTTCATCCATACGGCTGCCGGTATCAATAAGCGCCGTAGCGATGATTGTCAGCGACCCTCCCTCCTCGATATTCCGCGCTGCCCCGAAAAACCGTTTGGGACGTTGCAAAGCATTCGCATCGACGCCACCGGTCAGAACCTTCCCAGAGGAAGGGACAACAGTGTTGTAGGCTCGTCCAAGGCGCGTAATGGAATCAAGCAGGATCACCACATCACGGCCATGCTCCACCAGGCGTTTGGCTTTCTCACTCACCATTTCAGCAACCTGGACATGTCGTGCGGCAGGCTCATCAAAAGTCGAGCTCACGACTTCGCCCTTCACCGAACGTTGCATATCCGTCACTTCTTCCGGGCGCTCGTCGATCAGCAGCACAATCAGATAACATTCCGGATGGTTGGACGTAATGCTGTGGGCAATGTTTTGAAGCAACACGGTTTTACCGGTGCGTGGCGGCGCAACAATCAGGGCGCGCTGGCCTTTACCCAAAGGCGCCACAATATCCATGATGCGGGCGCTCTTGTCCTTGATCGTCGAATCCTCGACTTCAAGCTCCAACCGTTCATCAGGATACAAAGGCGTGAGATTATCAAAGTGCACCTTGTGGCGCGCCTGCTCCGGATCCTGAAAATTGATGGTGTTCACTTTGAGCAGTGCAAAGTAACGCTCACCATCTTTCGGACCACGAACGTCGCCTTCAACCGTATCACCTGTACGAAGACTGAACCGTCTGATTTGACTTGGGCTAACATAAATATCATCAGGGCCCGGCAGGTAATTTGCGTCCGGAGAGCGCAAGAAACCAAACCCATCCTGCAGAACTTCAACGACGCCTTCCCCAATAATATTGACGTCCTTTTCTGCATAGCTTTTCAGGATGGCAAACATAAGCTCCTGCTTCCGCATGGTGCTTGCGTTCTCCACCTCAAGCTCTTCAGCCAGAGACAGCAGTTCGGTTGGGGATTTACGCTTCAGGTCATGAAGCTTTATTTCTTTAAGGTCGGCAACCTCGGTCATATTTGTCCTGCTGAACTCTTAGCATTGGCGGAAGCGCACTGTGCACTCATCTGCCCAAGCCTGAACGGTTTATCTGAAATGGGCATTGCCCTGAGGATACTTTGGATATGCGATGGATGGTTAGCGCCGCAACTGATTCGACACTTTCAAATCACTTGATCTGCGGGAAAACGTCAGAGTCGGCCCCGAAAAACGCAGCCGCAACAAAACACCTATACCAAATACTATTCCCGTTGAAAACACTAGACTGCAAATGTGGCAATATCAAAATGGTTTCACAACCACAAGAATAACTATCGCTATCATCAAGACAGTGGGTACTTCGTTAATAATACGAAAAAACTTTTCGTCGCGCGCATTTGCATCCTTCGCAAACGCCTTCGCACAACGGCTAAGAAAATCGTGAAAGCCGGTCAAGAGAACAACCAGAATAATCTTGCCGTAAATCCACCAACCAGACTGCCACCATTGATACTCGGGCACGAATACCAACATCAGGCCCAACCCCCATGTGGCGATCATCGCGGGGCGCATGATAACCCTCAACAAACGCTCTTCCATGACCTTGAAGGTTTCACTCTGCACACCGGCTTCTGCCCGGCAGTGATAAACAAATAGGCGCGGCAGATAGAGCAGCCCGGCCATCCAGGAAATCACCGCAACAATGTGCAGTGCTTTTATCCAGGGATAAAACTCAGCAAACATCAGGCTAATCCAAAACCTTGATAATCAATTCTGGCAAAACAAATCAGGCGCGCATCCTAAGCGCCAGACCTAACCCTATCCACAAGGCGCTCAACATTTGCAATTGGCGTGTCCGGAAGGATGCCATGCCCAAGATTGAAGATATGAGATCTACCGTCCAGGCTCTCGACTATATCGTCAATCGCCTGATCAAGTGCATCACCACCTGTCGCCAACACAATCGGATCGAGATTACCTTGCAGCACACTGTGCTTTGCTAAGGTTTCACCGGCCCATTCAAGCGGTACGGCCCAATCCAATCCAACCCCATCAACTTTTGTCGCCCTCACATAGGCCTCATAACGCACGCCACTGCCTCGTGGAAAACCGATTATCGGCGTATCAGGAAACTTCTCCCGAACTCCGCGAACAATGCGCATTGTTGGCTCAATGCATAAACTGTCATACTGCCGCGCCGTTAAAATACCGGCCCAGGTATCAAATATCTGTACGGCATCGGCGCCAGCTTCTATCTGAGCACAAAGGTAATCAATAGAAACATCGCACAGCAAATCGATCAGCTTTCCAAACCATGGCAGATTTTCATAGGCGGCAGCCCGGGCCGGGCGCTGATCGGGGGTACCCTTTCCCGCAATCATATATGTGGCAACTGTCCACGGCGCTCCACAAAAACCAATGAGCGTCTTATCGTCAGCCAGTTCCCCTCTTACGATTTTTAACGCCTCAAAAACAGGATTGAGGTGTTCAAGAACACGTTGCCTCGACAGGTTTGCAAAATCTTCGCCAGAAGTTATCGGTTCTAAAACTGGGCCTTCGCCAACTAAAAACTCCAGACGTTGTCCAAGTGCATGCGGCAATAACAAAATGTCAGCAAAGATTATTGCTGCATCAAAAGAGAAACGACGAATGGGCTGTAACGTCACTTCCGCTGCCAGCTCTGGTGCATAGCAAAGATCCAAAAATGAACCTGCGTTTTTGCGCGTTTCAAGATACTCTGGCAGATAGCGACCAGCCTGGCGCATGAGCCAAATTGGCCGGTGCGACGGTTCACGACCTGTCAGTACGTCGAGTACAGACTTTCCGGTGCTCGCTGGTCTCTCCATTGATTCAGACATATCCCCTAAAACACTCCAATAATCTTATTTTTAGTTGTTGTTTTTGTTGGGCCTGTGAATAGCGGGAATTCAATTCCCTGCACAAGCCGTTAACATATTCTTAATCAGTTACCCGCGCTCGGCGCCAATTTTGCAGCTGTTGTGGATAACAAAAACAATTGTCCCAAATTGCGAGTTTTCAAAAGCATTTGAGCCACGAGCCCGTGGCCTTGGCAAAGTGGATAACTGAGAAGGGATCTGTGCATGCTCACCTCATTGCGGGAACATACGCGATTTGCTACACAGCCGACTAAATTCTGGAAAGATTTAAGGCCAACGGGCACGATCACCACAGCCTCCAGCTTAAGGCAGGGGGTTATCCAACTTTTTCAACAATATCTTCCGGGTTGTTCAGTGGCACCAAAAGAAAAGACATTCTTTCACATTCACCTTGTGTCAGACGCAACAGGCGAAACGCTGAACACGGTCGCGCGTGCAGCGGCTGCACATTATGCGGACTTCCAGGCGCTCGAACACGTACATTCGCTCGTAAGAACCACTAAATTACTCGACCGGGTCATTCAGGACGTCGAACAAAATCCAGGGATCGTCCTGTTTACGATTATTGATCAAGAACTCCGCCGTGCCCTGGAACAGGCCTGCGCAAAACTGGAAGTTCCCTACGTCTCGGTTCTTGACCCGGTGGTCAACACATTCGCCAAATACCTGAACGCTGAATCCAGGCCGCAAATTGGCGGTCAGCATGCCCTCAACGCCGAGTACTTCAAGCGCATAGATGCCCTGAACTACACCATGATGCATGACGATGGTCAGCACACGGAAGGTCTGAATGCCGCCGATATTATTTTGGTGGGTGTCAGCCGCACCTCCAAAACGCCAACCAGCATCTATCTCGCAAACCGAGGCGTAAAAGTTGCAAATGTTCCGATGGTCCCCGGCGTGCCCCTGCCAAGCGCACTGGAACAACTTGATGATGTTCTTGTCATCGGGCTGGTAGCCAGTGTCGAGCGCATAGCGCAGATCCGGCGCAACCGCCTTTTGTCTCTGAACGAGACAACCTTTACGGACTATATTGACAAGAAGTCGATCGCCGAGGAAATCAGCAACGCCCGTAAGATTTGCCAGCGCCATAACTGGCCGGTTCTCGATGTTTCCCGACGCTCAATTGAGGAAACCGCCGCGGCTATCCTCAACCTCCACCAAGAGAAACTAAACGCTGCATGAACACCAGGGGCGCCGAGTACAACAATAGATCGATCATTCTCGCTTCCAAAAGCGAGATACGCAAAACGCTGCTTCAAAATGCCGGCGTCAAATGTACGGTAAAGGCATCGCTGGTTGATGAGGAAGCCGTCAAACTCGCGATTTCAGGTGAAGGCACCGACATGCAACCCGCCGATGTCGCCATGATACTGGCGCAGGCAAAAGCCATGAACGTCTCTCAGTTCAATCCCGGCGAAATGGTTGTGGGGGCCGATCAGATTCTGGTTTGCGAGGGCAGGCGATACGACAAACCTGAAACACTTGATGCAGCACGTGAGCAGTTGTTTCAGCTGCGTGGAAAAACCCACACGTTAATCTCCGCCGTTGCCTGTGCAGTTGATGGTAAAATCATATGGTCCCACGACCAATCAGTGCACCTGACAATGCGGAATTTCAGCAACAGTTTTGTTGGATCTTACATGGCCGAAGTCGGAAACGATATCTTGACAAGCGTCGGCGCCTACAAGCTTGAAGGACCGGGTGTTCAACTGTTTGAAAAAATCGACGGCGATTACTTTTCCGTCCTCGGTTTGCCGTTATTGCAATTGCTGGCGTTCTTGCGCGAGCATGGCCACCTGGAAACTTAAGGCCTGCATGATGTTGAAAGCGTGCGTTATTGGATGGCCCATCAAGCACTCCCGCTCGCCGCTCATCCATGGCCATTGGCTCAAACACTACAACATCGACGGTACCTACGACAAACGCGCCGTTCCGCCTGACCAATTGGCCACATTTCTCGCAAGTTTCGAGGAACAGGGCCTGGCAGGGTGTAACGTGACAGTGCCGCACAAGGAAAATGTATTCCATTCCGTTGCCGTAACAGACCCCCTGACCAGGATACTGGGTGCGGTGAACACGGTTTTTGTCAGAGACGGTGAGCTTTTCGGCCTGAACACTGATGGCATGGGCTTCATCACACACCTGCGCAAGTCAGCCCCCGCATGGAAACCGCAAACTGGGGCAGCAGTGGTGCTGGGTGCCGGCGGTGCATCTCAGGCTGTTGTAGCCGCGCTTGTGGAAGCAGGCGTACCTGAAGTGCGACTGGTCAACAGGACCCTGGAGCGAGCCGAACGGCTGGCAAACAAGTTCAGACACAAGACAACTGTGACCACACATGCCTGGGAGGTCGCGTCAGATGTACTTGCAGATGCCGATCTTCTTGTGAATACAACAACTCTCGGCATGGCCGGTTCCACCTCAATGGAATTACAGCTCGACAGGCTGCCGCAAACCGCGACCGTTTATGACATTGTCTACGTACCGCTCGAGACCGAATTGTTGCGGCGAGCGAAGGACCGGGGCAACACCGTTGTTGATGGACTTGGCATGTTGTTGCACCAGGCAGTACCCGGCTTTGAACTCTGGTTCGGCGTCAGACCGGAAGTAACACCCCATCTTCACAGTTTGATCGTCGCAGACATTGAGGCGCACTCATGATCCGCCTCGGCCTTACCGGCTCCATTGGCATGGGCAAGTCCGAAACAGCACGCATGTTTCAGAAACTCGGTATTCCGGTATTTGATGCCGATGCAGTCGTCCATGAAATTTACGCGAAAGGCGGCGAGGCGGTAGACGCAGTTGATGCAGCATTTCCCGGCGTTGTGGTGAGCGGTGCCGTTGATCGTGGGCTTCTTGGTGCCCGTGTCATAGCTGATGGAAAAGAACTGAAGCGTCTCGAGGCCATCGTCCACCCAATAGTTCGGGCCCGCGAACAAGCCTTTCTAAAGGATGCCCGGGATCGCGGCGTCGATATTGTTGTTCTTGATATTCCCTTGCTCTTTGAAACCTCGGGAGAGAAAAGGGCAGATCGCATTGTTGTGGTCAGCGCCCCGGCGGATGTTCAACGAGCGCGCGTTCTTGCCCGCCCCGGCATGACCGAGATGAAGTTCGAAGGCATTCTGGCAAAACAAATGCCTGATGCGGAAAAGCGCCGGCGCGCTGATTACATTATTTACAGCGACAAGGGCCTCGAAGACGCCTTCCAGCAGGTGTCCTCACTTGTGGACAGCATCAAAGCCGGGTTGGCGGCGCGTTAGGCCTCAGGCTATCGTGCCTGATAACTCAAGCGGAGCGACAATTGTGCGGGAAATCGTTCTCGATACGGAAACCACCGGGCTTGATCCGAAAACCGGCGACCGCGTTGTGGAAATAGGTTGTGTCGAACTGGAGAACCACCTCGCCACCGGGGAGACATTTCACGAATACCTCAATCCCGAGCGAGACATGCCAACCGGCGCCTTTGAAATCCATGGGCTGTCATCGGAGTTTTTGTCCGACAAACCGCTGTTTGAAAATGTGGCAGACAAGTTTCTCGAATTCATCGACGGCGCTGTACTCATTATCCACAATGCCGCTTTTGATGTGGGATTTTTGAATGCTGAGTTGAAGCGATGCGGCCGACCGGTGATTGCCGAAGAACAGGT
>JAJFHB010000579.1 GCA_021775795.1 Hyphomicrobiales bacterium
CCTGCTGCATCGGCCTTTGCGATTGCAATTATATCGGTGATCGACACATCATTCGGGCAAACGCTGGTGCAGACGCCGCAGCCGCTGCACAGAAACGGCGACACCTCAGGCACGGGTTGAATGGCCCGAAAGCGCTGCGCCTGCGGACCCGTAAACTTGGGGCCCGGAAACGCATTTGTGGCAAGGGCTACCGGACAATGCGCATGGCAGATGCCACACTTCGTACACTGGTCCATTGATCGCAGCACAGCATCGCGACCGCGCGCTGGCCGCTGAATTTGAACGCCATCGGTTGCGGGATCACGCACAGCTATCGCCTCGCCCTGATGCACACGTCTTCCACATTCTGCCGCCATTCGGCCCACAAGGCCTGGCGCTCATCAGCGCCAAGGGAGGGTTCATAGGTGATTGAACTTCTCTCCATTTGCGACACATCTGACTGGGTCAATTGTCCAGCGCCAATGGCGGCGAGATAGGCCGCTCCAAGGGCTGTCATGTCCGGTTCGAGTGAAACCGATACCGGCATGCCGAGCAGATCGGCCTGGCGTTGCATGAGATAGCGATTTTGCGTAGGCCCGCCATCTGCCCGGACTTCGGCGATTGCACCGCCCTGTCTGGTGTTCAACGCATTGATGATGTCGGCGCACTGAAACGCTATGCCATCCAGCAGCGCACGGGCGATGTGCCCGGCGCCTGTGTCCAGTCCAAGCCCGACCAAAGATGCACGTGCACCGGATTCCCAGTGCGGCGCCGAGAGGCCGGTGAAACTTGGAACCATCGCCACGCCCTGAGAGCTGGCAACGCTCTCTGCAAGATCAGCGGATCGGCCTGCCGATGGCAGAAGACCTGCGCGAACACACCAGTCAATCGCCGAGCCTACCGAAAAAACGCCGCCCTCGATTGTGTAGTCGATCCGGTCATCAATGTTCCAGGCAATGAAGACCGGCAGGTTGCCATCCGGTTCAACAGGTGCCCCACCGGTATTGACCTCAATGAATGCACCTGTGCCGTATGTGGCTTTTGCAATGGTGTTGTCAAAGCAGCCTTGCGCGAACAATGCTGCATGTGCATCGACGATGTCACAGGTGATCGGGGCGCCGGACAGACCAAACTCCGCATTGGAGCAGTTGCCATAATCACCACAACTCGGGCGGATTTCGGGGAGCTCACTTTCGATCAGACCGAATGCTTCAAGCAGATCTGCATCCCACGCGGCGCTCGCTAAGTTAAGGAGCGATGTGCGCGAGGCGGTGCCTGCTTCCGTGGCGTGAACGGCACCACCGGAAAGACGGTCGATGACATAGGTCTCAGAGCCGCCAAACCGAAGCGTGCCATTGTCCCTTGCTGCGGAAACTTCGGGGATGTTGTCCAGCAACCAGCGAAACTTTGATGCCGAAAAATAGGGATCGAGCAGAACACCTGTGCGCTCCCGCACGAGTTCATCGACACCCCTGGCTGCCAGGGAAGTGCAGAGATCGATGGTGCGCCGGTCTTCCCAGGACAGCGCCGGGGCAAGACGCATACCTGTCTCACCTGACCAGGCCATGCTGGTTTCGCCCTGGTTTGCAAATCCGATGCCGCCGACATCGCGCCACGACAACCCAGCCTCCTCGAGTGCTCCCGATGCTGCGGCCACACTTGTTGCAACGAAGTCTTCCGGATTGTGCTCAACCCAGCCTTCCTTAGGGGTGGACTTGGGCATTGGCACGGAATGTCCGGCCAGCTTGCCGCGCTCGGGATCGAACACCAGTGCCGTGGTCGTGGTTCCGCCATGATCGATGCCGATGAACAGATTTCCACTCATGACCCACCCCCCAGATAACTTTGTGCCGCCTCGGCAGCAGCCCACCCGGTCGCGATGCAGACACCCTCTGCAGAGCATTCCTGCGCCGGATTCCAATGGGCGAGCGTGCGCCCGGTTACAAATATGTTTTCACAGCTTTCAGAGCCAAGCCTTGGACGGAGGCTAGCGTCCGTTTCAACCCCTGCCTCATGGAGAGCATCCAGGGAACGGTCCACCGACAGGGCATTCAGTGGTTCTGTCTGGTAAACGTCGAGGCCGAGTGCTGTTTCGTGGACCCTGCCGCGGGAATCCACCTCGAGGCCGCCCATGAGGGTTCCGCCGGTGGAAACAACGATCACAGAGGCTTCGAAGGCGCGTCCTGCCTGGTCAACGACCCGGGTGCATCGACCGCCCTTGAACTCAGATGGCACAACTTCAGCGCCTGTATGAAACAAGGCCTGATGATGGAGCAGATGTGTTTCCAAAGCGTTGGTAAGACGCACGCCCGGTACACTCGGTGGGAGCGTGGCAACTTCCAGACATCGCGCACCGAGCACCTGTTCGGCAACAGCCAGCAGCGCGTCATGTTCGTGCAAGCCGAGCACCGCAGGAAACAGTACGACCTCGACGCCATCTGGAAGTGAATGCTTGAGTTCCGAAAAATAGCCTTCCGGATCGGCGAGATTGTCGAATGATTTCGCCAGCGCCATATTTTCCGTGAAATGCCCCGGGGTTTTGTGATCCACAATCACGATCTCATGGCCCGCTCTGGCAAGTTCAGATGCCAGCAAATCGACGGGCAGTTCTCTGAAGGCCTCAAAACGGATGAGTGCTGCATTCATCCCACGAAGCTCCTCGAAGGTCGCCTGATGCGCCAGGGTCGCATAGGTGGGAAGCGCAAGACCCGCCGGCGAAACGGCCATGCTGTTAAGGCCGTTTGCCCGGTAGTGGTGATCAAGTTTTCCGGTGGCTTCAACGAACCAGTTCAGCGCGGATTGGGTCTTTCCGCGCTCAAGAATGCGATAGGGGTGTTGATCGTGGAGAAGCGACAGTGATTGCAAAGGATCAGAAACCGTCTCTTCGTTTGCCGCCGGTGAATATCCAAGGACCCGGATTCCGCCGGGGCTGTAATGAAGCGAACCGCTGCCTGCAGAAAAAATCCTGACCGTGCGGCCATATTCAAGCAACCGCATTGCAGCGATCAGGCCGTCCAGTTCTGCCCCAACGATGACGGCGTCTGACTTCACCGCTTATCCTCTTCAGGCAAATTGTCCGCGTTGAGCCGAAGCCCCAAATTTTCCCGATAGACGGCATCACTCAACATTGACTGGCGCGCCTGCTGCCCCCAAGCCGTACGCATTGAGCCTTTGAGACGCTCCGTCCAAAAGCCGGTCAGGTCTGATTGCCCGGAATAGTCCGGGTGGTGCTGCGCCAGCATGGATGCCACCCGGCTGCCGCAAAATGTGCCCTGACAGGGGCCAAAGCCGACACGCAACCGCCGGCGGATGTCATGCAGGTGCGTGAGCTGGTGTTCGACAATCAGGTTGGCCACATCTGCGCCAGCGACGAGTTCACATTCGCATATGGCTACCTGGGGCGAACCTGATTCCTCCAGCCGCTGAAAGTCGCGAACCGGCTGCCAGTCCGGTTGCTTTTCACCGGACGCGATGGGTGTTGATGCGCTGATGCAGCGCGCCGACAGGCCAAGGTGGGCGCAAATCACATTGCCCACATCCTCCGCCATCGATCTGTGCGTGGTCAGTGAGCCACCACAGACGGAAACAAACCCTTCGACGCCCTGATCGGAATGATCAAACGTCGAATGCCGGCGTGGCAGCGGAACGCCGACCGGTCGCGATTTGGGTATGTATAAAGGCCGAACGCCTGCCCATGCGCGGAACGCACGGTATTTGCGAATGTCGGGAATGAGTGGTTCCGCGTTGTCCAGAAGCTCCTGGATTTCTTCCGGCCGGACATGGGTCGTGTCAGGATTGTCGACGACTTCCGAGGTTGTGCCAAACAGGCTCACGCTGCCGGTTGGAACAACAATATCGTGGCTTTGCGGTGGCCTGCATCGATTTACTGCCTGTGATACCAGGCGATGGGAGAACACTATGATCGAGCCCTTCGCCAGCTCTAGATCGATCCCCTGCCCCACCATGGCGGCCACCCGCGCGGACCAGGCTCCCGTAGCATTGATGACGACATCGCCTGCTACGAAGTATTCCGAACCCTCCCGTTCAACCTGTACGCCGCTGACGCGGCCACCGGCTGTTTTGATTGCAGACACCCTGTGGCGGGTCAGTATGGTGCCCCCGCGGCGGCGCACGTCATCTGCCAGGATATTGACAAGGCGCCAGGACTGGATCGTTGCATCGGGCACCGAGAAGCTGCGTATGATTTCGCGGCTTATATTCGGTTCGTCCTGCATCGTCTGTTCCGGATCCAGTTCTTCGGCCGGGATCCCAGCCTTGTGGCATCCCGACAGAAATGCATCGGGGTAGTCGGCCGGATCATCGCGGAGGGACACGAACAATCCACCGGTCTGTTCGACGGCTTCAGGAACCAGATTGGCGATAATTCGCCGCTCGGCCATGCACTCGGCGGCATATTCAGTATCGCTCACCGCATAACGGGCGCCACTTTGCAGCATTCCATGAAACCGGCTGCTGGTTCCCGAGCCCAGGTCACCGAACTCGATCAGGGTTACACGGATGCCTCTCAAAATGAGGTCGCGGGCAATTCCGCAACCTGTTGCTCCCCCTCCGATAATGATCGCGTGGGGGCGGTCGCCGTGAGCGTTGCTTCTGACGTTATCCACTGACGCTGCTCCCCAGTCCAAGTTCTGCTTTTCGCTTTGCCGCCCAGGCATTAATCATGCGATCTGCCGTGATTGCGATAAACGCCACGCAGATGCCGGCGGTGAGACCTCGTCCGGGATCCACTTGCGACAGCGCAATTAAGGTTTCCTGCCCGAGATCCCGGGTGCCGACGAGCGCCGTTATCACAAGCATGCTCAGACCCATCATCAGGGTCTGATTGACACCCAGCATGATGTCAGGAAGAGCCAGGGGCAGTTGTACGCGCCTGAGGATCTGGAAACGCGAGCAGCCAACAGAACGTGACGCCTCCACGACGTCGGCTGGAACGTGCCTGATGCCGTGGTTGGTGTAACGAATGGCAGGAACAACGGCGTAGAGAACGACCGCAACCATGGCGGAAAAATCGCCCACGCTGAAAAGCATGATCACCGGAATCAGGTAGACGAAGGCCGGCAGGGTCTGAAGCGTATCGATAACGACTTCAACGACCTTGTTCAGCCGATCGTTCCGAGATGCGGCGATGCCAATCGGCACCCCAATCAGACAGGCAAGAGCGACACAGACGCCGATGAGATAAGCTGAAATCATGGCCTTTTCCCACAGGCCGACGGCAGCAATGAAACCGATCAGAACTGCAACGAGCAGAGCAAGACGCACGCCGCCAATGCGGAACGCAACTGCTGCCAGTGTCAGGATGACGCCGAGCCAGGGCAGCGACAGCATGCAGGCTTTTGCAGGCTTCAGAACAGAACTGACATACGCAT
>JAJFHB010000580.1 GCA_021775795.1 Hyphomicrobiales bacterium
GCGCAGGCCGGTCTGATCAACGCCGTGACCTTCAAGCCACCAACGCCAGTCTTCCAACACATGATTGCTGCCGGTGAGGTTCAGCAAGGCATGCTGCACGAGATCTCCGGGGTGGCGTAACGAGCTTGATCGTTTCAGGTAGTCCGGTGAGCAGACGGGATAGGTTTCGGTGCGAAAGAGTTCGCGTGCCTCGAGGTCCGGCCACTGCCCATCGCCATAGCGCAAGCCCACATCAATCGCCTCCGCTGTCATGTTGCGCGGCTGGTCAGAAACGGTGACCGAGACTTCGACCTCCGGGTGTTTCTCACGGAACCGCGGCAATCGCGGGGTCAGCCAGAATGAAGCTATGGCAATCGTTGCGCTGACTTTTACTCGGGGCGTCTCAGAGTGTTGAATGAAAGTATCCGCAACTTCTGCAATGTCGTTCAGGCCGCTGCGCACGACTTTTGCAAATTGCACTCCCTCCCTGGTCAGTTCAATGGCGCGATGCAGGCGCACAAAGAGCTGTGTCTGCAGGTGTTCTTCAAGCAACCGGATGTGCCTGCTCACCGCTTCACGGGTGATGCCGAGCTCGCGGCTTGCGTCAGTAAAACTGGCAAGTCGTGCTGCGGCTTCAAAGGCCACAAGACTGTTTGGGGCAGGCAATCGGGCGCGCAGGTTTCGCATGACGAAAATGTTACGCTAACGGAAATGTTTTGCAAGTTTACAGTGCGCCATCAAGCAGGCCCAATGCGCGGTCAGATAACAAACCAATTGCCACGAGCCTAAACGGCTCCAGAGGAGATGCCCGATGCGCTTCAATTTCGTCATCAACATGGAACGCATGGATCCGAGCCAGGACATGCTCGAGGTGGTTCGCCACGTAACCGAGATGGTGCAGATGGCGGATGAAGGGGGCATCGATATCGTCTGGGCGGCAGAGCACCATGCGATTGAAATGACAATTGCTCCCAATCCGTTTCAACTCCTTGCGCATTTTGCGGCACACACAAACCGCATACGTCTGGGCACCGGTGTTGTCGTTGCGCCCTACTGGCATCCGATCAAGGTAGCGGGAGAAGCTGCACTGTTGGATCTGCTCTCCGGTGGACGGCTTGAATTCGGCATCGGCAAGGGGGCCTACCAGCGCGAGTTTGATCGTATGGCCGGAGGAATTCACCAGAATATCGGTGTGCCGATGATGCTTGAAATGCTGCCTGCTGTGAAAGCATTGTGGGCTGGTGACTATGAGCACAACGGAGAATACTGGCAGTTCCCGGAAGCGACGTCTTGCCCAAAACCGTTGCAAAAGCCGCACCCGCCAATATGGGTTGCCGCGCGTGATCAGGGTACATATGACGCTGCAGTCAAGGATGGCTGCAACATTATGTCGTGGGGTCTCACCCGGCCGTTCAGCGAAGTGGAGCTCTACATGAGCCATTTCGAAAATGCTATCGCCAACAACCCGGGCATTGAGCGGCCCCGTTTCATGACCATGCGCCACACGGCGATCTACGAAAATGAAAATGACGCAGATCTGTTCGTGAAATGCCTGCAGGACCAGGGCGCTCAGTTTGAAAACCTGTTCCGTAACCTGGCGCCGGTTGTGAATGGTTTTCCGCAGAAGCCGGATCCGGAACTGCTGATGAACCAGGAGGGCTACACCAGGGAAACGGCGCTCGCCAATCTTGTGTTCGGTACGCCGGACCAGGCTATTGCGAAGCTGCGCGACTACGAAGCTCTCGGTGTTGACTACTTCTGCTACAATGCGAGCTTCGGTGTGCCGATGGATCGGCAGAAAGCATCTCTCAAGCTCTTTATCGAAGAGGTCATGCCGGCATTTCAGGAACGTGGAGAGGCAGCCGCAGCGCAATAGAGGTTCGCTGTTGCACCCTGGTAACATGGGACATATCCCGGTCATCGACATCACCGGACTGGGTAAGAGGCCGCAGGCGGTTGCGGATGAAATCCGTGCTGCCATGGCGTTGAGCGGGTTTTTCCAGGTTTCCGGCCATGGCATACCTCCGGCGCTCATTGCCGACATTCGCGCCACGGCTCGCGGGTTCTTTGCGGCACCGGCAGAAACCAAATCCGCGATTGCCATAAACCAGAACAACCGCGGTTACCTTGGTGAAGGCATGTCGCGAATGCGCGGCGCGGATCATGTCGACCTCAAGGAAGTTTTTTTCTGGGGCAGGGAACTTGGTGAAGATGACCCGGAAGTCCAGGCCGGCCTGGCGCTCTGCGGCCCCAACCTGTGGCCCGAGTTTCCTGAAAATTTTCGCGACGTGGTGACTGCGTACCACGATGCGATCGAGCGATTGGGCAACGATTTGTTATCGGCAATTGCTCTCAGCCTCGGGGCGGAGGCTGAATTCTTCCAGCGGCACTATCTACGCTCCATGACACGGGGGCAACTCATCCACTATCCACCCGTCAAGTCTGGTGTGCCCGCAAACCAGTTTGGCGTTGCACCGCACTCGGATTTTGGCTGCATTACATTGCTGCTGCAGGAAACGCCGGGTCTGGAAGTTCTGACACTCACTGGAGAATGGCTGGCAGTGCCACCACTTGGCGACACTCTCGTTGTCAATATAGGTGATCTGCTTGAGCGCTGGTCGAACGGGCGTTATCCCTCTACCCGACACCGGGTTCGAAACAGTTCCGGTTCTGGCCGCTACTCGATCGCCATGTTCCATGATCCATCGCCCGACGCCCTAGTCGATGCGGCGGACCTTAATGCAGGTGTCGCCTCTCGTTTCCCACCAGTCACTGCGTCCGAACACATTCTTGGCCGCAACAAGGAAGCCTTTGCTCACTACAAGGCTGGCTGAGCGCTTTTGTGCTCAGTTCAGATGGAACTCGCCATCGAGCGTACGCCATTCGCCTGCCCGTATGAGTTTCCGATGCGCATAGCTTACAGAATGAAGTTTGCCGTCCAGCGAATCCTGCCAGAATTCAAGAAAACGCTGCATTTCCGGAAATTCCGGGGCGATGTCATATTCCTGCCAGACATAAGATTGCAGAAGGCCGGGAAAGTCGGGAAGGTGGTAGAGGATGTTTGCCGTCGTCATCCCGTACCCTTTCAATTGAAGTTCGATCTCGCGTGGACGCATGTCGTTCTCCGGATTGTTAGAGATGGAATCATGCCCGGCAACGCTCACACTGACAAGATGCATGGTTTATTTTTTTCATATTTTTCAGTATATTAGCAGCAATCCAAGGTGAGTGCTATTTGCCACCGTGAACGCCGATCAACTTGTTTGGGTGGTGTGCAACCGGACCGTCAAGGTGGTGATCGGGAGTGCATTTAACCGTTCATTCACCATGACCGGCGAGAATGCCGTGTGGATTTGCGGCGGTCATTTTGCCCGGGACAATAAATGAAAACCATCACTGCCAATATGCTGCGGCGGGCGGCCGTGACGTCCTTTGTCGTTGGGCCGGTGCTCACTTTGGTCAACCAGTTTGGTGCGATCACAGGTGACGCGCCAATTGCCTGGACCCAGGCGGCACTGACCTTTCTTGTGCCTTTCGCCGTGTCCCTGGCGACGAGTGTCATGATCAGCCGGGAGCACAGTAGCGGCCCCAATGGCACATCGCGGTCTGAACACACCGAAAATGCCGATGACCCCGAGCCAGCCGTTGATGCGGATCCGGAGCCAGAGAGGGACACAGATTACACGGACAGTCCTGCGAATGAGCAGATCAGAGATGCTTTGCAGGCAATCTCTCAAATCAAAGGAAACGCGGAGCGGGTTAACGCTGCATCGATTGAGCGCAAGCAGATGGTTGACGAATTGATGGAGACTTCCAGGTTCCTTCGTACGTCGCTGGAAAATGTTCACACCCGTGCAAACGATTCCTACGAGGACCTGCGCCATGCGGGCGAAGGCATCGAGCGTATGGCATCTGCCGCCAGTGGCGTCTCGGACCGGGCACAAAGCGGTGTCGCCTTGCAAACATCCGTCTTTGAGGCGGTATCTGAATTTCAAGGCGACTTCAAAGCAATTGAAACTCTTGCAGAATCCATTGCGGGCATTTCGGCGAGCACCAGACTTCTGGCGCTTAATGCGACGATTGAAGCGGCGAGGGCTGGTGATGCCGGCCGCGGCTTTGCTGTTGTCGCTGCAGAGGTAAAGTCATTGGCCGCTTCCACCGAAGCATCTGTGCAATCAATCACAGAGCTGCTTGGAACCATGACAGCCTCAATTTCGCACACCCAGAGCAGCGTCAACGATCTTGCTCAAACCATCGAGGCA
Source organism: Hyphomicrobiales bacterium (assembly GCA_021775795.1). GTDB lineage: Bacteria > Pseudomonadota > Alphaproteobacteria > Rhizobiales > JAJFHB01 > JAJFHB01. The sequence continues at coordinate 4,242 of JAJFHB010000580.1, forward strand.
ACAGCTGAGGGCAGCCAGGAAAGTATTTCTCTCACTCAGGAAATCAGCGATCAGGTGGTTGGTTCTGTTGGCACGGTCCGCGATATTGCCGAAGAGATGGAGCAGCATGTCAGCTCTTTCGAACACATCCTCGAACAACTCGATGTCATGCACAAAGATGTCGCCGCCGCCATTCAGGGGTCTGCCAACAACGTGAAACTTGCCGGCGAAGCAATGGCAACACTCGAAGCCAGTGAAAAGCCCAAAGCGGCCTGAGCGCGATCCAACTCAGTCTTTGGCCAGAGTACGTTTCAACGCCTGTTTGTCGATCTTTCCAATGGCGAGGCGCGGAAGTTCCTGCGTGATTTCGAATGTCTTGGGCACTTTGTAATTCGCAAGTCTCTCGCGGCACCAGGCTGCCAGTTCCGGTGCGGTTGTCTGCAGTCCCGGGTGAGCCTGAACGAAGGCGTGGCCAACTTCTCCAAAGACCTCATCCTCAATTCCAATAACCGCAGCAGCGGCGATATCGGGATGACTCTCAATGGTAATTTCAATTTCGCGGGGATAGATGTTATAGCCGCCTGAAATATACATTTCCTTTGTGCGCCCGACGATGGTGAGATTTCCGTCGCTGCGCACATGGGCAATGTCACCGGTGCGGAACCAGCCATCACTTGTAAATGCCTCCCGGGTTGCCTCTTCATCGGCGAAGTAACCGTTCATCAGCCACGGGCCCCGGGCCTGTATCTCGCCCTCACCGCCGATGGCGACAGCGCCACCCTCAGCGTCGTGAACGCGAACTTCATAGTGGGGGTCCGGTCTGCCGATGGTTTCAGCCAGAACCTCAAAGCTCGCATCGAGA
>JAJFHB010000059.1 GCA_021775795.1 Hyphomicrobiales bacterium
CGGGTTTTCAGGATTGCAGGTGTACCTAGTTTTTCTATGGCCTCGTTGAGCGCCAACTCGGTATCGACTGCGCAAAAGGCAGCGGTTGGAACGCCTGCATCATTGAGAAATGTCTTTTCGCTCAAACGATCCTGACAAACATAAAGGGCTGCAGGTGAGGGGCGAACAGGGGCGTGGCGGCTGAGCAATTCGGCACTGGCGCCGGGTACGTTTTCAAACTCGTAGGTGATCACATCGACGGCTTTAGCAAACCGGCGCAGGGCATATTCATCGTCGTAATCCGCCTCTACCACCTTTTCGCAAACCTGCGCGGCAGGGATGTCGCCTGGGGGGCAGAAAACATGGCAACGCAGTCCAAGACGGGCAGCGGCCATAGCCAGCATGCGGCCAAGCTGGCCCCCGCCCAGGATGCCTATGATGCTTCCAGGTGCCAGTGATGTTGGATTAGCTTCAGAAGTCATGATGTTTGCGGAGCATCGGCGACTTTGTCAGTTTGCTCAGCGCGCCATGCCTTGAGCCGGGTTGTCAGGGCCGCATCCTCCAGGGCCACGACTGCTGTTGCCAGCAGTGCAGCATTAACGGCACCGGCGCGGCCTATGGCAAGAGTGCCGACGGGAACACCGGCGGGCATCTGCACAATGGACAAAAGACTGTCGTGACCGCTAAGAGCTGCCGACTGGACGGGCACCCCGAAGACTGGAAGATGAGTGAGAGCTGCGGTCATACCTGGCAAATGGGCTGCACCGCCGGCGCCAGCAATGATAACTTTCAGGCCGCGCTCATCGGCGCTCCGGGCATAGTCAAAAAGACGCTCGGGCGTCCGGTGAGCGGACACGATGCGCGTTTCAAAGGGGACTTCCAGAAGCTGCAGGATATCAGCCCCGTGGCGCATGGTTTCCCAATCTGACTGACTGCCCATGATCAGCCCGACAAGCGGTGAAAGGCTGGCTGCTGACATTACTTTTGTTCCCCTGGTGTGAAGGTTCTAACCTCACGTTGTTGATCGTTCTGCATATTTGCTCAGGACGCTAAAGGCAACCGATAGCGTACAGGGCAAGCCACGTCCATCAATTGAAACGGCAAGATATTTCGCCGTCGTGAGTACGGGATGGGACTTGCGGATTTGGCCGCGATCCTGTCTTTGTAGGAATGTGTTGTGTCTCGTTTCCGAAGGCGGGCTGTGAAGATTGCATTTTCGCGCTATAATTCGGGGGTGATTCGCAGTTTACCTTGGACGGGCTCCGAGAAAGGGGCAGGGTGGCGATGAAAATCGGGGAAACAAAACCCGTTACCGGTCCTGCCGCAGCGCGTGAACACGCAAGCGGCGATGCAGTGACGGCTACAGAACGCACGATTCAGACGCCGCGCGATTCTGTCTCATTTATGGGTGTTCCGTCAGAAGAAATTACACCTCAAGTGCAATCCGCGATGATGACCCTTATGGGTGAAATCGAAACCCTCAAACGTGATCTCGAAAACAGCAAAAAACGTTTGCAGGAAGCGGAGAGTATGGCGGATCAGGACCCGCTGGTCCCGATTCTCAACCGCCGCGCATTTGAGCGTGAACTGGCGCGTACGCAATCCTATGTGAAACGCTATGGCGGCAACGCCACGCTGGCGTACATTGATCTGGATAATTTCAAGCACATCAATGATGTACATGGTCATGCGGCAGGGGATGCGGTTTTGAAACATGTTGTTGATCTGGTGCTGGACAGCGTCCGGCAGTCAGACCTTATGGGTCGCATCGGCGGCGATGAGTTTGGAATTGTCCTGATGCAAACCGGCGTTGAAAACGCATTGAAGAAAGTGCACTCAATTATTGACACCTTGCGGGCACGGCCGGTTTCCTTTGAAGGAAAGACGATAATGCTTTCTGCGTCTGTGGGTGTTTCGTCGGTGGATGAAGCAGAGGACGTGGCCTCGGCAATGGTGCGGGCCGATCTGGCGATGTATGAGAACAAAGCCAGGGCCGACCGTGAAACAATGCTGACTTAGATCAGCATCCTCGTTCAACGTGAAATGCTCCAGGCGGTCTGGGTCTGCCGATTTCGCGCCGCCGGCTTGTGTCGGCATGCTCGGTGTCTGCAGGTGTCAGAAAACCATGAAACTCAAGCAATTATATCTGGCAGCAACTGATCTTCTATTGTTGCAATTTCGTCTCTTAAGAGAAGCTTCTGCTTCTTGAGGCGCCGCAACCGCAACTGGTCCCCGGTACCCGATCTGATCAGTCCATCAATTGCTGCGTCAAGATCACGATGCTGTTGCCGCAGATCCTCAAGCAGGCCGAGAAGCTCTTCTTTGTCAACATCGGCCATAGGGTTCCCTCGCACGATTTGACCATTCTGACGCTTCAATATCGGTCAATGAGAAGTGCTAGTTTCGCCGGAAACAGTCTCGACTTCAAGTGCAGAGAAAAAGCTTTATTTCACTCAAAAAGGGCGCGTTTTTCCCCTGGCGAATTCGACAAGCGGTTGTTGTTGTGTCACACTTCGCAGGTTGCTCACATATCAAATGGAGGCAGACGCACATGTCGACATCGACGCATCTTGCAGAACTCACCGAACAGCATAATGCGTTGGAGACGGAACTTGATACGGAGCTGGCGAAATTGACGCCGGATACTGTCAAAGTGAACGATCTCAAAAAACGCAAGCTGCAAGTCAAAGATGAGATCGC
>JAJFHB010000581.1 GCA_021775795.1 Hyphomicrobiales bacterium
GTACGAACCGGCTAACATTGACATTTACCCGAGCGGCTTGCTCATCTGGCAGACCGCGTACGTGCAGGGCGAAGAAGTCTATGGTCTGCACCTTCAGGTCATGGATACTGCAACGGGTCTGGTGAATGGCTGGAATCTGCCGGAGACATGGACCCTTGGATACGCACAGTTCTCGGATGGCAATCGCTATCTTGCAGAAGTAGGATCGACCGAAACGGAGCTGAGCGCTTATCACCTGGATATGGCAGCGGCAGAACTTGCCCGTGCCGGCGCCGTTGCGTCTGCGGCGTTCCCGGGAAACCTTTCCACTATGGCATGTCTTGGCGAAATGGCGCCGGGAGACGACGTTTTGTGGGGAGTGATTGAACGCCGGTTTGCAGATGCCTACCCCCTCAGCATGGAATGCCAGCGTTTTGGCGAATACACGTTGCTGACGGAAGGCTACTGGTCTAGCGGCGGAGGTTATGAGGAATACCAACTCGTGGGTCCTGAGGGAGAGGCGATCGATGTGCTTGCACTTTTACGCGAGTTCACAACCTTCGCAGATGTCCTCTACGCTCTTTCATGGATTGCTGTCGAACCGCAGACCGGCAGGATCGGCCTCATTTACGGTCGAGAGCTGTATGTCTTTGACGAGGCCGGCATCTATCTTAGCAAGACGCTGGCCTATCCAAGCGAACAAGCACAGTTTCTGAGTGCGGACAAGCTTGCGGTGGCGCAGTCGCTGAACGGAGAATTCAGGATATTCGAAGTCGCCGAATACCAGACAGGTTTGATCGGTGCCAGTGCTGTGGAAGTGACGGAAGGGGAAACCGCCTCCCGCTATCAACAGGGCAGTTGCGTGGGTTTCCAGACAGATGAGTTGGCCTTCAATCCAGTGGAATTTGCAAACGGCGATAAAATATCATTCGCCGGTGATTTCGGCGTTGCACCCACCATGCTTGTTGAAACCGCAGGCGGCTCAAGCACTATCGCGTTCAGAGAGGATTATTGGCAGTGTTTCCAATTCTCACGTGACCATCGCTGGTTCCTGCTCTTCGATCTGCAGAGCGTCAGCCTTTATGACTTTGATGAGGTGCGACGCACTGGCGACCTGGTAAGCGGGTCACTCGGCATGATCGCCGATCCCACGATGACCTCCGCATTCTTTGTTGGTGCCGGTTCCGACATCGTCACCGGTCATTCCGATCATCGCGTCCTGCGCTGGCGTCGGCAGGAAGGTGCAAGCACCTGGAATGGGGAAGAAATCTATCGGGCAAACGCACCGGTCCACTATGCGGAGCCCAACGACACAGGTGACCGGCTTTTGTTGGTTGAAGATAGCGAGCAGGGTTATTATCACACCCGCTATTACTCGTTGACGGCAGATGAAACGTGGCTCGATCTGGACGTGTCGTACAAGTTCCTTGAGGTCGCGTTCACCGAAGACATGAGCATATACTACTCCGGCCACCTCGGCCTTTTCGAAAACGGGCAGGTGATCACGCCCTACGGTCTTGATGAACTGGTGGAAACAGCTGTATCGGAACTATCACCACGCTGCGTGCCAGCGATATCAGGCGATTACAGCTCTTCGGATTGTTGGCCAGAAGCGCTTAGGCCGTAGATCAAACCGAGCTGAGCAGGATGCTGGTTTCACTGTTCAGGACGCCATCAATCATTCGCACGTCACGCAACAACCGGTCGAAGTCTTGCAAGCTGGACGTCTGTATTTCGGCCACAAGATCCCAGGAGCCGTTCGTCGTGTGGAGGGTTTGCAGTTCAGGCAGTCCACGCAGTTGCCGGATAACTTCCGTGGTAGACTTGCCTTCAACTTCAATGGACATGATCGCGCGTATTGTTTCGGGCTCATAGTCCTCACGGATCCTGATCGTGAAGCCCAGCAGCGTGCCTGAGTTTAACAGGCGGTCGAGGCGGTTTTGAACCGTTCCGCGTGAGACCTGAAGAATCTCTGCCAGCTTTGACAAAGAGGCGCGCCCATCATTGCGCAAGAGGCCAATCAGTTCCCGATCCAGACCGTCATACACATGTTTTGAAGGTGTGCGGTTGTTCATAGATGCCAATATGTACAGTTTCGCCTGACAATATGTCAATAAACCCTATGATTCATATACAGTTTTGCCATTTCTTGTGAAATCTCAAATCCGTATCTTTGAGAGCAGTGATTCCTGCAACCTCAAAGACAGAACCAGAGCCATGGCAAATTCAATCTCACAGAACCTGAATGTCGTCCCGTTTGTAAGCGTCGATCACATGATGAAAATCGTGCTTCAGATTGGCGTTGAGAACGTCATGCTGGGTATCGCCGAATATCTGGAAAGGGACTTCAAGCGCTGGGAGATATTCGACAAAACCCCGCGCCTTGCTTCTCATTCCGCAGAAGGCGTTATTGAACTGATGCCGACGAGCGATGGTGAAGTCTACGGCTTCAAATATGTGAACGGTCACCCCGGCAACATGAAACAGGGTCTGCAGACGGTAACAGCCTTTGGTGTGCTTTCTGATGTCGAGAGCGGTTACCCGATAATGCTGTCGGAGATGACAATCCTCACCGCACTTCGAACCGCAGCGACGTCTGCGCTTGTCGCGAAGTATCTTGCACCTGTCGGTTCCCGTTGTATGACGCTTATCGGCAATGGCGCCCAATCTGAGTTTCAGGCCCTGGCATTCAAGGCGTTGCTCGGGGTCGACAGTCTTCGCCTCTATGACATCGATCCGGTGGCAACAGAGAAGTGTGCCTCCAACCTGGCAGGGCAGGGTTTTGACATCGTCCGCTGCGGCTCCGCCCAGGAAGCGGTTGAAGGTGCGCAGATCATCACGACCGTCACCGCCGACAAGCAATATGCAACCATCCTGACAGACAACATGGTTGGCACCGGGGTTCACATAAACGCTGTTGGTGGCGATTGTCCGGGCAAGACCGAACTTCACAAAGACATATTGCTGCGCTCAGACATCTTCGTCGAATATCCGCAACAGACCCGCATTGAAGGCGAGATCCAGCAACTGGACGACGATCATCCTGTTATCGAACTGTGGCAGGTGATGCGGGGTGACGTGCCCGGCAGACGCAGTGAAAAGCAGATTACACTGTTTGACAGTGTCGGCTTTGCGATCGAAGACTTCTCCGCCCTTCGC
>JAJFHB010000582.1 GCA_021775795.1 Hyphomicrobiales bacterium
TCGCCTTCGGGCGCCTCGACAACTGGCCCCTGGGAGCTGCAATCTCAGTCATTTCCATGATCACTGTGACATTCGTGGTCTGTTGTTTTCTTCTTGGCCTCGGCCGCTTCAGAAAATCACTCGCATGACCCGCCGGCTGACAAACAATGCAGGCCGCTGGTTTGGCGTCTACACGATCATCTACCTGCTCTTCATCTACATCCCGGTGTTGCTGCTGCCGTTGTTTTCATTCAACGATGGTCTCTATGTCGCCTTTCCGATGCAGGGCTTTACCCTGCGCTGGTGGGAGGAAATGGTGCAACAGACCGGCATGCACCGGGCATTGGCAAACAGCTTCCAGGTGGCCCTGCCGGTTTCATTCATCAGCACGGCCCTGGGCATTTGTTCAGCCAAAGCCTTGACCAGCCAGAGGCTCTTTGGTGCAAAATTTATGGTCGGCCTGTTCACGTTACCACTGGTGATACCCTTCATTATTCTGGGGATAGCCTTGTTGATTGCCTTCAATGCCATCGACGTTAAATTGTCGTTGCTGACCGTCGGTATCGGCCATGTCCTGATCTGCACCCCATTCGCCCTTTTTGTCCTCATGTCGCGACTGGAAAGCTTCGACAAGAGCATTGAAGAAGCCGGAAGGGACCTTGGAGAAACGGCATGGATGACGTTCTGGCGCGTGACCTTTCCCATTGCTCTGCCCGGTGTCATTGCCAGTCTGCTGCTTACCTTCACCATTTCCTTTGATGAGTTTCTGCTTGCCTTTTTCCTCACCGGCAACGACTCGACCCTGCCCATATACATCTGGAGCCAGCTCCGTTTTCCAATCAAGCTTCCCGGCGTCCTGGCGTTGGGTTCGGCGATCCTTGTGGTCACAGCCATTCTCGTCTTTATCGCCGAGCGCCTTCGCCGCCAGAGCCCCAAGGAGGCTGAAGCCCGGTGAAAACGAAAGATTCAACCATGACTGAACGCGGCTTCATATCCATCGACGGCCTTTCAAAACACTTCGGTGCCGTTCGCGCCGTCGATAATGTTGATCTCGAAATCGCGCAGGGGGAATTCTTCGGCCTCCTTGGTCCATCTGGCTGTGGCAAGACCACACTCTTGCGCATGCTCGGCGGATTTGAAGTCGCAACCGCTGGCGAAATACACATCGACGACGAGCCGATGGCAGCCGTTCCGCCAAACCATCGGCCGGTCAATATGGTGTTTCAGAATTACGCCATCTTCCCGCATCTGAATGTTTTTCAAAACATTGCGTTCGGCCTGAGGCGCGAGAAACTCGGCAAACCGGAACTCGAAAAACGTGTCGATGAGGCCCTCGCCATGATCAGGCTGGAGGGATATGGGGCACGTGCAGCGCATGAACTGTCCGGCGGCCAGCGCCAACGGGTTGCCCTTGCGCGAGCCTTGATTAAAAAACCCAAGGTGCTGCTGCTCGATGAACCGCTCGGCGCGCTTGACAAGAAACTGCGCGAACAAATGCAGCTTGAACTGCGGGAGCTGCAAAAATCACTGGGCATCACTTTTGTCTTCGTCACCCACGATCAGGAAGAAGCACTCACCATGTCCGACCGCATTGCGGTAATGTCAGACGGGCATGTGCTCGAACAGGGTTCTCCCGCAGAGCTCTATTCTCACCCGAATACACGCTTTGTGGCGGAGTTTCTCGGCGCCATGAACCTTTTTGAAGCGGTTGTTAAAGGCCGGGAAGCTGATGACTATGTGGTCGATGCGGAGCGCCTTGGACAGGTCAGGATTGCTGCACCGGACGGTAAATTCGCGCCCGGCGAGCGCGTTTCAGTAGGGTTGCGACCGGAAAACATCAAAATCTCACTCAAAGACGACAGTAAATCTGCAGCTTCTCTGGCGGGCACAGTCAGTACTGCAGCCTATTTGGGAGACCGCACCCATCTGTACGTGAGAACCGCTGCATCTGAAGAGCCGATAATAGTCGGTGTGCAAAATCTGGATGGCGCCTCAGGCCCCGGCACGGAAGCATCGTCTGATGTATTTCTGTCCTGGTCACCGGGTACAGTGCTGCTCCTGAAACACTGAGCTCCCACTTCATCGGGCCGCTCGTCGCAACCTGCCATTGCTGGTTTTGTGCGCGATCATTGACACGCACCCCTGCAGGGATATGTTCAAGTGAGTTCATTGAGGAAAGCTGCATGGCTGCCGCGAACCGTTGCTTACGCCTCGTTTCAAACTTTCTGATGTCCCTGATGTTGGCGCTGATATTCGGTGCCGTCACGGCTGAGACTCCAAGCGCCAAAACGCTTGTCGCTGCAACCGCGACAAACTTTGCCGAAGTGTTGCAGGAACTGAAGCCGCTGTTTGAAACTGAAACCGGTCACGACTTGACCATCGTCACCGGCTCGACCGGAAAGCTTTATGCCCAGATAGAGCACGGAGCACCGTTCGATGTGTTCCTTGCAGCTGACCAGCAAAGACCCGAACGCCTGGTTACCAACGGAACTGCCGTCGCAGGTAGCCGCGCCACCTATGCCATCGGGCGCCTGACCCTTTGGAGCAGCAACGGTGTCAATGCCGCACTCAGCGCCCAGGATGCGCTTACATCTGACGCTGTCAATCACATTGCCATCGCCAACCCGGAGCTTGCCCCCTACGGGCTTGCGGCGCAGGAAGTACTGCGCTCACTGGGATTGGCGGACCGTCTCGCACACAAAATCGTAACGGGCGAGAATATCGGGCAGGCTTACGCGATGGTGGCGACAGGTAACGCCGAGGTAGGTTTCATATCATCATCCACACTGTTGAGTGCTCACCGCCCTGCAGGTGGTGTCCGTTGGGAGATCCCCTCAGATGCGCATGAGCCAATCCGCCAGGATGCGGTGCTTTTACAGCGCGGTACAGAGAACGCCGCCGCTCTGATGTTTCTCAAATTCCTTGTTTCCGAAGAAGCCCAAAGCGTCATCAGACGTTATGGCTACGATATCGATTGAGACGATAACCGTGCCTGATCTCTCCCCCCTCTGGCTCAGCATTCAACTCGCGACGGTCACGACGATCGCCCTTCTCCTATTGGGAACGCCATTATCCTGGTGGCTGGCACACACGCGATCGAGACTGAAGGCTCCGATCGAAGCCATCACCGCCCTGCCACTTGTCCTGCCTCCAACTGTAATCGGCTTTTATTTTCTGGTGTTCTTAAGCCCGCAGTCGCTGCTGGGGTCCGCCTGGATCAGCATCACCGGAGAGACCCTGACCTTTTCCTTCACCGGGCTTGTCGTCGCCTCGATTGTTTATTCCATGCCCTTCATGGTTCAACCCTTACAAAGCGCCTTCGAACTGATCGGCCGCGCACCACTCGAAGCAGCGGCCACTTTGCGCGCCTCACCATTCGATGCCTTCCGCTCCGTTGCCGCACCCATGGCGCTTCGGGCCTACATCTCAGCCATTGTCCTGACGTTCGCGCATACGATCGGTGAATTTGGCGTTGTTCTCATGGTCGGGGGCAACATCCCCGGCAGCACGAAGGTCATCTCGATTGCTATTTATGAGCATGTGGAAACCATCAACTATGCCGATGCACATGTCCTTTCCGCCATCCTCATCGCTTTCTCATTCCTGGTTCTGCTTTTTGTCTACGCGGCGAACAAGCGGTTTCCTCTGAGTGTCGGTTAACGCCATGAACCAGGATCTCAAGATCGACGCCAGAATCGCCTTCGATGATTTCAGCCTCGATGTTTCTCATCACTCTCGTCTCGATGGTATTACCGGGCTGTTTGGTCCAAGTGGCTGTGGCAAGAGCACCATGCTGCGCATTATCGCCGGCCTGGAGCGCAAGGCGCACGGCCAGGTTACTTTTGACGGTGAAACCTGGCTCGACACCACACGCAACCATTTCGTTGAACCGCATCTGCGTGGCGTTGGGTATGTGTTCCAGGAAGCACGGCTTTTCCCTCACCTCACTGTCCTGGGAAATCTTCGGTTTTCGGAAAAACGGTCCCGGCATCTGGGAACTGCGATAAAACTGGATGATGTGATTGATGCACTCGATCTTTCAGAGTTGTTATCGCGCACAACCACATCCCTCTCCGGCGGTGAGCGTCAACGCGTTGCCATCGCGCGAACTCTTCTCACGCGCCCCCGGCTGCTCCTCATGGATGAACCCTTGTCTGCTCTCGACTTCAGGCGCAAGGCTGCCATTATCCCCTACATCGAACGGCTTCCGGATCTTTTCGAAATACCCATCATCTACGTGACCCACGCCATAGACGAGGTTGCGCGGCTGGTGGACCGACTGCTTGTCCTCGAAGATGGAAGGAAAATGGCCGAAGGTCCTGTGCATGATGTGCTCGAACGCCTCGACCTGCAGTCCTCGACCGGTCGCTTTGAAGCCGGCGTGGTCCTTGAGGCCATCGTTTCAGCTCACGATGAAACTTTTAATCTGACGCACCTGACTTGTTGCGGGCAAACCATAACGATGCCGGAGCTGGACATCCCCGTTGGCCTTCCCGTACGCCTCCGCATCCGTGCCCGTGATGTTGCGCTGGCGACGTCCCGGCCAGCAGGATTGAGCATTCGCAATGTATTGGAGGGAATCATTGCGGAAATCGTGGAAGAACCCAATACGGCGTTCGCAGAAACCCGTGTCGATATTGGCGGCGCCGGCTTGCGGGCACGCATCACCCGGGCCTCGGTCGCGGATCTCGGACTTAAAGAGGGCGGCCCCGTTTTTGCCCTAGTGAAATCCATTTCTTTCGACCGCCGGGGCCTGTAGGAGGCACCAACGGTCTTCCCATCAAACGTTTCCATATCAATGTGAAATGCTCTAGACACCCCGAGCGACGCATCCGGCATTAATTGCGACGTTTTTGTTTCACTGATCTCCACTTTGGACCCCTATTTTCCGACCGGAAGCCTGAAGGGGAGCCGGTTAAGGTGCGGTGACAGATATCGCCCGTGAATTTGCATGAGCGAGTGCGCGTTGCATTGCCACTGCCAGGCCGGATCAGAGCGCAGAACACGTGAGGGAGGATAAGCCCATGAAGACCATTGATGAGCTCAAAGCGCAGCGTGAAGCATCGCTCACCGCAACTGCGGGAGGACCTCCGGCACGCACATCAAACCCGTTCTTCGGCGTCGGGCCGATCACCGATCTGACAACAGATGAGGTGAATGCCCGCCTTCTCCGCCTTGAGTTTGATGCCTGGCTTGAAAGCAATTATCGCAAGCTTGATGACAAGGGCCGGGATGTTGGTCCTTTCACCTCAGCGGAGATCGGACGTTCCATGCACCGTGGCTACCCAGCCGACAAGGTGCTGGGCGACATGATGCGCGAAATTCATCGCTATTTCGGTTTTCCGAAAACCAACAAGATGGCGGTCGGTCTGGGTGGCGGACATAGCGGCTTTACGGTTTGCCTCATGCACCTGATGAACGCCAATGATGCTGGCCAGCACATTTTCATCGATACACCAGAGCCGGAATCAGAGGCTGCCGGTGGTGGCGGCTTTTTCCGCCAGTCCTGGGGCGCTCAGATCATCGAAATGCAGCGATATGCGCCGAACGGAGACGAAACCCGGCTTCATTTCGCCAGCAACGAGGGGGCAATTCCCACCGCTGACGAACTCCAGGAAATGGGCATCAAACTGTTTGTCGGCGTTGGCCATGAAACAACCGGTGCCACCACATACACAAAGCAGGACGTTGCCAATCTGCTGGAGTGGATTGACCGCGATCCGCCCCATCATCATGCCGTACTCGATGCAACCTCCATGCTCGGCGCCATGCCCTGGGGCGAAGAGGTCGTCAACGAGGTGGTGTCCAAATGTTGCATGTTCATGCCTTTTCAAAAGGCAATCGGCGGCATTTCAGGTTACTTTGTCATTTCTTGCACCCCGCAGGCGCTCAACCTTATTGACGTCAACCAGCGTGACCCGGCCTGGGCCATTCCGCGCCAGCTCAAGATTGCCGTGCCGAGTGATCCAAAGCGTCCTCTGTCCAGCGAAATCACGACAGCCCTTGGGCCGATCTACGATCCCGATGGGGACAAGATGCTGGGCGGCATCATCAATACCTATTCTGCTCTTGCCTATGCCGAAACCACATTTGGCCTGTTGCGTTCGGAAAGCATCGTTGGCTCGGTCTCTGATCTGAACAAGCGATCCATGGCCAACCGCCAGGCAATCAACGACTGGGTCGCAACTCACAGCCTCATGGAAATGGGTGTAAGCGATGAGGACCGTCGTGGTGCAGCCGTCACCTTGCTCAAAATCAACGATCCCGACGTTACGGACACAGACGTACACAACACCATCATTGCCCGATCCAAACAGATTCTCGGCTATGAGGGCCTGACCCATCCAAACGGCGAACATGAAAGCGGTCTTGATGTGGCCCGTTACGTAAACGCTTTTCCTGGAACGCCCGGCGACTATCGTGCCTGGATCGGCGGCATCCGGCCCACAACCGACATCGTCGCTCTGCTCGAAAACCTTCAGTATGCGTATCATCGTGCGAAAATCATCGTGCTCGAAGAACAGCTGGCCGAGTTTGGGGTCACCTTCGAGCCCTCAGCGTCGTCAAATGAACGCCTGCGCCAGGACGATCGGGACCGTGCCTACAAAGTGCTCATCGCCGACCTTGTCGGCCTGCGCTTTGGATCAGATGGCGCTCCTGACCATTCAGAGGTTCGCGCTCATGTTGAAGCCAAAGGTGGCATCTTCCACGAAGGCCCGTTGACCGAGAGCGCGAAACTGGAGAATGGCCACATTCACTTTTTCTACCAGCCTGATCTCAGCCGCGCCGACGAGTTGCTGCCGCAAACTGACAGCGGCCAGTATGATGCCGTAATCGCTGCGGCAACTTTTCTTCCGCAAGACTGCCTCTTCCCTGAAGGTGGTGTTCGCATCGGTGCTGGTACCGGCAACATGGGTTCCAAATCCTGGGGCGGCGGCAATGGCGATGGCGGTTCGGCACCGCTTATGAACACACCCAGCTTCAACTCCCGCGCCACGGCGCAAATGGCCTTCAAGGCTCTCCTTAAAGTGTTGCCCGATCTTGCCGTTGACACCCTGCATGAACGCGTCGTCGCCTGCAACTTTGATACCGGCAAAAATCTTTGCGAGTTTCCAACCGAGAAGCTCGAAGGCAAAAAGCTGGCTGTAATCGGCTACGGCAACATCGGCCGCGAAGTGGCCAAACTGGCCCAGGCCTTCGGCATGTCGGTTTCCATTCACGCCCGGGACCATCATCGCGCCTGGATTGAATCGGAAGGCTTCACCTTTGCCCCCACCGCCGAAGACGCCGCCCGTGGTGCCGATGTGATCAGCCCCCACACGGGCCTGGGTGCAGTGAACCCAGACTCTGGCAAGTTTGCCAACGCTGGTTTCGTCGATGCCACCGTGCTCAACGCCCTCAACGATGGTGCCGTGGTCGTCAACTATGACCGGGGCGAGGTCATTGACGCTGCTGCTCTTGACCAGGCACTG
>JAJFHB010000583.1 GCA_021775795.1 Hyphomicrobiales bacterium
CGCTCGACTTAAAACGGTGTTCCGGCGTCAACCGCCGGCGGTCGGGAACTGCAACAACGGTGCCTTCTGCTATGCAAATGAGAGCGTCGTGAGCTTCGTAATCGTCTTCTTTTGCGAAAAACACATTGTTTGTGGCAACGACAGGGAGAGCCATTTCATAGGCCAGTTGAAGCAGATAGCCCTCGCAGATTTGCTCCTGCTCCATTCCATGGCGCTGCAATTCGATGTACAGCCTGTCACCGAACACCCGATGAAGTCGCTCGAGGCGTCGCCCGGCCTCGTCCAACTGGCGCTCTGCAATACAAGTGTCGATGGCACCACCTGGTCCCCCGGTAAGACAGATGACGCCTCGGCTCGACGCCTCAACCATATCGAATGCGATGTGAGGCTCGGCCCCATCTTCATGATCGAGAAAGGCGCTGCTGGAGAGCTTCAACAGGTTTTGATAGCCATCTTCATCACAGGCTATAAGCACCAGGCTCGGGAGTGTCTGCCGAACCGTGGGCGACATCGCACTGTCGGTTTCACTTTCTCCATCTGCAAAATCAACACTAAGCGTACAACCGATAATTGGTTGCACGCCTCCCTTGACCGCAGCTTCAGAAAACTCCAGCGCTCCATAAAGATTGCCCGTGTCCGTCAGAGCAATCGCCGGCATGGCATTGTCCTGGCATAGTTTGACCAGGGCACCGCAATGGATAGCGCCTTCAAGCAATGAGTAGGAAGAATGTGCATGCAGGTGCACAAAAGGTACAGAAGCTGCTGATCGCTGGTCTTGGTCGCCTGGCACGGCATTTCCCTTTTGAAACGGGCGAGTCGGGATATCAATAGTATCGCCGATAACACGCCTTCGCTGCCATGCGCGACGATCACATTGTGGATAACGCCCTACAGGCGCACGGCGAGGCGATGGATATTACTTGTAACGTGCCGTTTCATCGACCAGCGCACCGTCGCGCAAGCAAACAACCCGATCCATACGTTTCGCCAACTCCACATTGTGAGTGGCCATGAGGACGCTCAATCCTTCAATTTCAACCAGCTGGGCAAGTTGATCAAAAACCATCTCGGAGTTTTCGGGATCAAGGTTTCCCGTTGGCTCATCTGCAAGCAGCAGATGCGGCCGATTTGCAAAGGCCCGGGCAATTGCAACTCGTTGCTGTTCTCCACCGGACATCTCTGCAGGCCGGTGTACGAGGCGTTGTTCAAGCCCAAGCATCGTTAACAGTTCGGACGCCCGATCACTTGCCTGCCTCTTGGGCACGCCAGCGATAAGTTGGGGAATGATCACATTTTCCAGCGCCGACAGCTCAGGAAGCAGGTGATGAAACTGATAGACAAATCCAATATCCAAACGGCGCACTCTCGTGCGTTCATTGTCACTCAGCTTCGAACAGTTCTGCCCCGAAATTGAAATGACACCACTTGTAGGTGCCTCAAGCAGGCCAGCAATGTAGAGAAGCGAGGACTTACCCGAACCCGAAGGCCCGATAAGGGCAACGCGCTCACCATGACGCACCGTCAGGCTGGCACCTTTGAATACATCAAGCTGTGCACTGCCCTGCCGATAGGTACGCGTCACCCCCTGAAGGTCGAGCGCTGCTGTTTGGGTATCTGCCATCTGTATCTACTCGTACCGCAAGGCTTCAACCGGATCGAGCCTCGCCGCTCTCCAGGATGGATAAAGCGTTGCAAGAAACGACAGGCCTAAGGTCATGAGCACAATCGACGTCACTTCAACCGGGTCCACTTTTGCTGGCAACTGGCTCAGGAAATAGAGCTCATCCGGGAACAGGTTTCTACCCGTAAGCCCCTCCAGAAACTGCCGGATTTCTTCAATATTCGCACAAAACAAAAGCCCGATGATCAAACCGGAAAAAGTACCAACAACACCGATTGCCGCGCCCGTGATGAAGAACACGCGCATGATTGCCCCCCGTGTCGCCCCCATGGTTCTTAAGATCGCAATGTCGTTGCCCTTATCCTTCACCAGCATGATCAGGCCCGAAACGATATTGAGGGCAGCAACCAGCACGATAAGCGTGAGAATAAGAAACATGACGTTGCGCTCAACTTCGAGCGCATTGAAAAAGGTCGCATTCGTTTGCTGCCAGGAAGTCAGGCGCGTCCCCTCGGCCAGTTCGGCTGTGAGCGGTGCCCAGTAGTGGTCAATGTCATCAGGATCTTCGACCTTGATTTCAATCGCTGAAACCGTGTTCTCGTGATTAAAATAAGGTTGCGCATCTGCCAGGCTCATAAACACCAATGAGCCGTCATACTCAGACATTCCAACTTCAAATATAGCAACAATTTCAAACGGTTGAATGCGTGGCGTCACACCAAATGGCGTCACCGGGCCTCGTGGCGAAATTAGCGTCAGATTGTCGCCGAGAAAGAGACGGTGTTTGGATGCCAGCCGCTGTCCGATTGCCACACCATGCGCTTCATCAAAGCCTTCAAGCGTACCTTCCACCAGATTTTCGGACACTTCGCTCATCTGATGCATGCTGGCCTCTGACAGCCCGCGAACGATAGCACCCGTCGCCGTCGCCGGCGAAGAGGCCATCACCTGGCCTTCGACAAAGGGAATTGCCTGATTGACTCCTTCAATGGCGCGTATCCGCTCAGAGAGATCGTCATAATCAGAGATGTCGCGCGAGACACCAACGGCCAGAAAATGACCATTGACGCCGAGGATTTTTCCCAGAAGTTCGGCGCGGAAACCGTTCATCACGGCCATAACAATTATTAACGTGGCCACGCCCAGAACAATTCCGAGAAACGAAAATCCCGCGATAACCGAGATGAACCCCTGCTTCCTGCGCGGACGCAGATAGCGCAAAGACAGCATCCACTCGAAGCCTGCAAATGCTGGCGTCCGACCGTCGGCCACGTTGACTACTCCCCGTTCGTCAGCTTGTTGATCACGGCATCGGGAGACAGCGTTTCACGCTCTCCAGACTTCCGGTGCTTGAGTTCAACCATACCCTCTTTGAGGCCCCGCGGTCCCACGACGATCTGCCACGGCAAACCGATCAGATCCATTCTGCCGAACTTCGAGCCGGCCCGTTCATCCGTATCATCATACAGGACCTCGTTGCCTGCCGCTGTAAGCTGTGAATAAAGGCTCACACAGGCTGCATCGGTCTCTGCATCTCCCGATTTCAGATTGACAACGCCAATTCTGAAAGGCGCAACAGCCTCTGGCCAGATAATGCCTTCGTCGTCGTGGCTGGCTTCAATGATGCCACCCACCAATCTGGAAACGCCGATGCCATAAGAACCGGAGTGAACAGCAACATGGCTGCCATCCGGGCCCTGCACCATGCAGCCGAGAGGTTCTGAGTATTTCGTACCAAAATAGAATATGTGTCCGACTTCAATTCCCCGCCCTGTAATCCGGCGCTTTTCAGGCACACTATTTTCAAATTCAGCCTGGTCGTGCTTTTCGTCAGTCGCCGCATATAGAGACGTATATCCCGAAATTGCCTCTTTCAGCTTCGACACATCGTCGAAACCGATGTCAGACGCCTGCCAATCCATATCAAGATAGCCGCGGTCGAAGAAAACCTCACTCTCGCCCGTGTCAGCAAGAATTAGAAACTCATGGCTTGCGTCTCCGCCAATGGGGCCTGTGTCCGCCTCCATTGGTATTCCGGTCAAACCCATGCGCTGAAATGTACGCAAGTAGGCCAGGAACATCTTGTTGTAGGAATGCCGCGCCGCCTCGGCATCAAGATCGAACGAGTAGGCATCTTTCATGAGGAATTCACGGCCGCGCATCACACCAAATCTTGGCCTCACCTCGTCCCGGAATTTCCACTGGATATGATAGAGATTGCGCGGCATGTCCTTGTAGGACTGAACGCCGGCGCTGAACATCTCGGTGATCATTTCCTCATTTGTCGGGCCGAAAAGCATTTCGCGGTCATGCCGGTCGCGGATACGCAGCATTTCCTTA
>JAJFHB010000584.1 GCA_021775795.1 Hyphomicrobiales bacterium
TACGGGTAATCAATCCGCGCCTTGATGGAGAGGAACATGACGTTGAAAACAGCAATGCGACCCGAAGATGTAGTTGATACCGACACCTATCCGATCAACAACCCTGGCGACCCTCGCCGCAGTGCTCTCATCCGCGATTGCCGCAATCAACTCGAATCCCAGCAATATTGCGTTCTGCCGGGATTTATCCGACCTGCTGCCCGGGCGCAGGCCGTGAGCGATGCGGAAGCATCACTTGCACTGGCCCACCACAACAGTGCCCGCCGAAACTGCTATCTGTACCGGCAACCGGACCCGTCCCTGCCTGAAGACCACTCTCGCAATACTTTCTTTGACGCCAGCACCAAGATGATCGCCTATGATCTCATTCCCGATCCGTCACCAGTGAAAACGCTCTATCACTGGCAGGCAACCCGCCAGATGATTGCCGAGATCGTCGGTGTTGACGAATTGTTCGACAATGCGGACCCCTATCAGCCGGCAAATCTGCTCTGCTACCAGACCGGAGACCGTTCATCGTGGCATTTCGATTCAGAAAATGCCTTTACCGTCACCTTGATGCTTCAGGCACCCGAACGGGGCGGCGCCTTTGAGTTGGTGCCCAACACCCGCAGTGAAACCGATCCAAACGAGGACTATCTGCGTGAAGTACTCCAGGGTCAGCGGCAGGAAGATCACGTTGAGGTTGCCAGGGAGGAAGGCGCTCTCTGCATATTCAGAGGCTGTAATTCACTGCATAGAGTCTCGCCTGTTGAAGGCGACACCATGCGGATTATGGGTGTTTTTGTGTATGAAACAGAGCCCGGTGTTATCGGGGATCCCCAAGTCAACGAAACTGTTTACGGCGCCCGCGTTGCCGCAAGCGGTTAGAGCGCTTGTTGTTGATTCGGGAGCGCTCTAGTCGGACGGTTCATCGTCCTCATCGCTGATCATGTGCTTTTGCATGAGCAGGGTCTGGGTAATCGCAAACACCATGGTGAGGGGAAGCAGCCCGAAGACCTTGAAGCTCACCCAGGTATCTGTGGAAACGTTACGCCAAACCGCTTCATTAAGGCCCGCGAGAAAGAAGAAAAACAAACCCCAGCGTATGGTCATGGTTCGCCAGCCTTCAGGCGTCATTTCCATTACGTGACCCAGCAGCATCTTCAGTGGCGCTGCGCCGCGGGCGACGCCAACCAGAAGAACCACGCCAAAGAGAATGCTCACCAGGGTGGGTTTGAGTTTGATGAATGTGTCATCATTAAACCAGATGGTGAGTCCGCCGAAGATCAGAACGAACACGGCCGATACCAAAGGCATCATGGCGATGCGGCGCTCCAATACATAGGCGGCAACGAGAGAAATGACCGTGGCCACCATGAACGCCGATGTGCCCACATAGATATCGAACAGCGCATTGCCCGCAAAGAATACGATCAAAGGCCCGGCCTCGATCGCAAACTTGCCTAGAGGCCCAAGGCCGCCGCCCGCTGTATCCAGGTTCTTCTCTTCGCTCATTCCGCGTCCGCTATTGCTGCTGCAAATTCATCGGCATCGAAAGGTTGCAGGTCATCGATACTTTCACCTACGCCTATAGCATGCACCGGCAAGCCAAACTTCGCCGCCAGAGCAACCAGTATGCCACCCCTAGCCGTGCCATCCAGTTTCGTCATGATGAGACCTGTAACACCTGCTGTCTTCTGGAACATATCCACCTGCGAAATGGCGTTCTGACCGGTCGTTGCATCAAGAACTAGCAACACTGAGTGCGGGGCTTGCGCGTCCTGTTTTTTCAGAACGCGAACAATTTTCTCGAGCTCGCTCATCAGATCGGTCTTGTTTTGCAGGCGCCCGGCCGTATCGACGATCAAAATGTCGGCGCCATCTTTCTTGGCCCGATGGAAAGCATCATAAGCAAGACCGGAGGAATCCGCGCCCGGCTTCCCGGATACCACTGTTGCGCCGGTGCGCTCGCCCCACACCGCAAGCTGATCAATGGCGGCAGCGCGAAACGTGTCACAGGCAGCCATTGTCACCTTGAAGCCTTCACGTTGCGCAATGGCGGCAAGCTTGCCGATGGTTGTTGTCTTGCCGCTGCCGTTGACGCCGACCACGAGAATGACAAACGGCTGATGCTCCACATCAAATGAGAAGGGCTGAGCCACAGGCCGCAGAACTTCTGCGATCTGTTCAGCCATAACCTTACGAACTTCCTGAGGCGAAACTTCCTTGTCATAGCGCCCATCCGCCACGGCTTCGGTGATCCGCATCGCCGTTTCAACACCGAGATCCGCCTGGATGAGGATGTCTTCAAGTTCCTCCAGCGTTTCATCGTCAAGCTTGCGCTTGGTGAAGATGTCACTGATGCCGCCGGTGAGCGCACGCGAGGATTTTGACAGACCAGCCTTCAGCCGCGCCAGCCAGCCGCTCGGCGCTTCCTCCTGAGGCTCTTCAAGGGCAACTGGTTGCTCGGGTTCCGGCTCGGGTTCCGGCTCGGGTTCCGGCTCGGGTTCCGGCTCGGGTTCCGGCTCGGGTTCCGGCTC
>JAJFHB010000585.1 GCA_021775795.1 Hyphomicrobiales bacterium
CAGTTTGAGGAATAGGCTCAAACACGGATGCCCTCCCTGCCATCAGAAAGATTGGGAAGTGAGTACTCATGAGTTTTTCATTTGAAGGTTTTGTCGATGCTGTCCGCGAAGCGGCGTGCGAGCCTGATGCAAATGCTGCGGTTCGCGCAGTGCTGGAGCGATGCGTCGCCGATCCTGATCGGATCAGGAACCAGACCCCGTTGGAGGGAGATGATGAGGTGATGCTGTTCGAGGATGACAAGCTTTCGATCTGGCGTTGCCGGTTTCAGCCTCAAGTGCTGATGCCGCCTCACGAGCACAAGCTCGACGTGCACATTGCAGGCTACTCAGGCAGAGAAAAGAGCATTCTCTTCAAGCGTCGGAATGATCAGTTGAAATTCGAAGGGACAGAGATCGTCGGCTCGGGGGAGGTTTTGTCATTGGATGACAAGTGTATTCATGCGGTAACCGCAGAAGGTGATGTCCCCTCGCTGGCCCTGCACGTTTACATGGGCCCTTTAATGCAACTGAAGCGCGGATTGTATGACTGGGAAACCGGTGAACAGGTTGATTTTACCCTGGAAAATTTCGACGCCATGAAACGACCCGCTTCGGCATTTCCGGAATTCTAGGATTGCTACTAGTACGCACCTGATTTCTGACAAGCGTTGCTGGCAGCCGCGCAGCGTTACGTGCTTTTCAAACAAAAAAGCCCGGAGAACCAATGACGTATCGGTCGAGCCGGCCCCGGGGTTCGTCGGACATGAGCAGTGTGAGAGACCGGCCATCCATCTTGAAGCCTCTGTCCAGCAGATAGTGTACGGCCGCGCTGTTCACCAGCGGAGTGACGAGAAGCAGATCACCATCAATCTGCGCAGTCTCATTTTCTGCATGCGCCAGTACGGCGGGGAAGTCGTCCGGGTCCAACAGGGCGAAAGGTCCGGCCCGTTGACCCACATAGCCATAGCCCATCGGTTCCAGGCCACGCCGGTAAAGATAGCCCGGGCGATCATCGAGTAGCCACCTGTGGTCTACATCACGCCTGTACCCCAGGGTGACACGGTCAATCCGACTTAGGATTTCGAACGTCTCGGGTTCTGCGGCCATAGGTTCGATTGTGAGGTCTGTCTCGAACGCAACGCTTTCTGCCTGGCGTTTGAAATCGCAGATCGGACACCGGGGGACCATCCCTGATTTCAGGTAGCGCGCCTGTGCAGCCACACTCGTCGTTGCAATGACAACTCTGCCCGCGACACCTTTCGGATTGAAGGCATGTTGGAGGAGTGTCTTGCCGATACTGCCCGTTTGGTGTCCGGGCAAAACAAAGAAGTCTGTCAGGTTGAGCACACCCTCGCGCAGCAGTGATCTTGCATAACCAATGACCTCCCCATCGCGCTCCGCAAGCCAGCTTTCGCCCTCACTTTCGGTCATGTGCTGAAACACGGACCTGCGGTCGCGCTCCCACGCCAGTTTCCACTCCTCGGCATTGTCGACATCCACAAGCGGTGCACCGCCTGTGGTCGCCAGAAAGCCGTTGAACGCTTGCGCGTGGACTTTGCCAACTTCTTCGATTTCGTCCACGCCGAACCGGCGGTAGCGGACAGACATTGTATGAATCTCACTGTTGCTTGCTGTTGCGGTTGATCGGAGGTCATGGAGATATCGCCACATCCGGAGCCCTTTGCGCAAGGTCGCGGCAGACATTTTCAGCAATGTTCAGATATCCTGTCCTTGCTTCCCCTTTCTCTTGAGGTTTGTGGATTGCCATTCTTGCTCTGCACTTGGGCCGTGGCCCGGCCAAGCCTCGCCAAAAAGCCAAACTGAATATGTGGCTTCGCCGAGCCCTGACGGTTAGTCTGCTTGTGCAATAGGCTGGCGCCGCGTGTATTTGCAATGAGGTGGCAGTGTCATGCCGGAAGAATGGAGTGAACTATGGTAACCCGAATAACTTCAATGGCAATGATCGCCGCTCTTGCGTTCTCGCTCTCCAGCGTTGCCCGCGCGGATGATGTTTCCGCGACCCAAGCCAAGCTGGCAGCAGCGCTTGCGATGGACCACCGTAGTGATGAGAACACTGCCCGGGATGATAATCGCAGCCCGGAGGCGGCGATGGATTTCTGTCGTCTGAGAGATGACATGACCGTTATTGAATTCGGTCCCGGATCCGGCTGGTATACGGAAATTCTGGGCCCGGTATTGCAGGAACACGGAAGGTTGCTCATCGCCTACAAGGCATCCTGGATGGAGAAGCTGGACGAATTGCTTTCGAGGAGTTTCATGTCCGCGGTGGAGAAGCATCCCATCGACATCTCCTGGAATTCCGAAGAAAGACGGTTTGATGTGGGTGAGATCAGTTACGGCGTCACAGACGCGGACCTGGCATTGAACATCCGGGAATATCATAATCTCAATAGTGAAGGGGCGATGGTTCTCAATCATGCGACCTATGAGGCGCTGGAGCCCGGCGGTTATTATTGCATCATCGATCACACGCGCCGTCACATGGAACCTGCCAATCATGAAAACAGGCGGCGTGCGGATCCTGTGCAGGTGATCATGGAGGTGCAGTCTGCGGGCTTTGAACTGGTGGATGCTACAGATCTGTTTTTCCGGGCTGACGATGAATTGCGATATGAGGTGGGGCGCCGCTCCGTTAAGGGCAACACTGATCGGTTCTCGTTGCTTTTTCGCAAGCCTCAAGATTGAATCCCATAACGTGGCATTTCCTGCGGTGCGTACTGCTGGTTTGCCGCCCGCAACACGATGTTTCATTTAGAGGAGGCGCCCATGCCCAGTCCGGAAGAACGGTTGGAAGAACTTGGTTTCACGCTGCCGGCCGCCATAACGCTGCCGCCGTCGTTGCACCTGCCATTCACCTTTGTAAATGTGCGGGGAGACAGGGCTTTCATTTCCGGGCATCCAAAGCAGGATGCAGACGGTGCCATTGCTGGTCCTTACGGAAAAGTAGGCGCAGAGATAAGTGCCGATGATGCACAGATTGCGGCGCGCGATATAGGATTGTCGGTGCTCGCTAATCTGAAGGCCGAGATCGGTGAACTGTCCCGGGTTGCGGGGTGGCTCCGTGTCTTCGGCATGGTCAATTCCGCCCCCGGGTTTGATCGCCAGCATCTGGTGATCAACGGCTTCAGCGACCTCATCATCGATGTGTTTGGACCAGAGGTTGGCCGACACGCACGCTCAGCTATTGGCGTTGCCGGCCTGCCGATGAACTTTGCCATCGAAATCGAAGCAGAGGTACAGCTCTCAGACGTGTGAGACCACGCCCTGTTAATCAGAAGCTAAGCAGCCGCGTCCGGCATCAAAAAGATGCGGCGCGCCAGATCGGATTGCAGCCTCTCTGGCGTGTACCATGTTGCCAGCACATTGCCTGATACCAGATCCTGGTTTTGCGAGATGAATGCGGGGAAACTCTCGGCCTGCGTGCTCTCCATACGTTCGGCAAGCAGGCTGAGAAAGGCGAGGGTGATCGTCGTGTTGAACTTTGTCGCCGCACCGGCCTTCGTTGCAATCGTGTTGATGCACTTTGAATATCTCGACGAAGCTTCCAGAAAGTCGTAGCGGCGCAGCATTTCATAAGCGACACCAATGTGATCGATGTGGCCGAATGCGCTGGCATCGATGTCACAGGCCTCGAACGATGTGGTCAGTTCCGAATAGTTCGTACTCATTGGTCCGGCGCGCTTTCCCGAAGGTTGTGACTGTCGGCGGCGTCGAGGTCGAGGTCATAGACCTGTTTTAACTGCTCTATTTTCTTTAGTGTGTCTGCCGAGAAGGGCGGTTTGTTCTCGAGGCAGTGCAGCGATATCCCCTCCAGCAGATCACCGAGCGAAATGTCCAGGTGCTCCGCAGTTCCTTTGAGGACCTTGAGCAGCCGTTTCTCAAGGCGCACGCCGGTTTGTACGCGTTCAACAGTCTTGGTCATTCATGTAAATTGGTACCAATATACCAATATGTCAACACCATTCCTGGCGCAGGCATTTGTCATTGTGCGCAATAGGCTCGCATGAGACTGTTCCAGAAAGCTTTGTCCAAACCGCAAGGGAGAGGTCTTTGCAGCGCACAGCGGAAGAGCTCGCGCAGACGGAACGCCTTGAAAATCTCTATGAACGGCTGCAATCACCTGTGATGCTGTCCATGGAGCGCAGCGTCTGCGGTTGCGACTATGGTGGCAGCAGCTGGACAACACGAGAAGAGGCTGGTGATCTCATCGCAATGCTAGGGCTGTGTTCGGGCAAGCACCTGTTGGATCTTGGCGCCGGTTCGGGCTGGCCTGCTCTGTATATGGCCAGGGAATCGGGATGCAGCGTAACGCTGGTGGATCTGCCTGCGAACGGCCTTCGAATTGCCGGGGAAAGAGCGGCCAGGGATGAGATGTCCGAGCGCGTTACCACGTTGGTTGCAGATGCTACGGATCTTTCCTTTTCAGATGCAAGCTATGACGCCATCAGCCACAGCGATCTGCTCTGCTGCCTGAAGCACAAGCGCTCGGTTCTGGCGTCATGCCGGCGAATAATCCGCCCGGACGGGCACATGGCATTCACCGTCATTTTTGTGGCGCCGGGACTTCCCGAGAAGCAGCGCCTTCGGGCCGTTGCAAACGGGCCGGAATTCATTGAAAGCGATGCCGATTACGCCACGATGCTGGAAGACACCGGTTGGACGATATTGAAGACCCAGGACCTCACAGCCGCATATGCGGCAACCTGCAAGCGTCAGATCGAGGCTGATGAGGCGCAAAGAGATGAACTGATCTCTCTGATCGGACAGGATGAATATGCAGAGCGGGTAGATGAGTGGCGTTCAAAATTCACTGCCATCAAAGAGGGTATTGTGCGCCGGGAACTTTTTCTGGCAGCGCCCCGCATATCCTGACTGTCTGAGTATCTGACCGTTCCCGGGGATTCGTGTCCATTTCCTGCCCGTCTCCTGCCCGTCTCCTGCCCATCTCCTGATTGTGTGACGCGGGTCCAGTCAAGCTGACTGCCTCTCCTTCAGCGACCGGTAAGCGAACCAGAAGATCGCGATTGCAGCGACCTGTCCCGATAGTACCGCTGGCCAGATTTCAGGGATCGCCGCATCAAACCACTTCTGCGGGCCGTAGGAGATCAACGCCAGTATCGCTGCAAAGGCCGAGAACAGGGTTCCGCCGCGTGAATTCGTGGCCCCGAGCACCAAAGCTGCAATTGCAATCGAGATTGACGAACCGAGAAACGGCCCCATGGCAAACAGGGGAGTTGTTAACGGTGGGTGTGGCGGTGTCGTTGTTAAGAGCGAGGCGAGCATGATTGCCTGCAGACCTATCAGAATGCTCAGGGCTGCGTGTGCATTGCGATTTGTGTGTTCCATCTGTTGTTCCTT
>JAJFHB010000586.1 GCA_021775795.1 Hyphomicrobiales bacterium
GGATATGACAAAGGAGCGGACAACAATGGACAGGCGTCTTGTTACAGCCGGTGCTTTCGTCTTCTGCAATGGGTCACCTTTGCGCCACAACGCGATACCCATCCACACAAGGTAGGCAGCCCCACAAAGTTTGAGTGTAAAAAACAACTCTGCATTTGCCAGCAAGATGGCCGCAGCTCCCAATATCACCGCGGCCTTATGGCAAATCGCGGCAATGAGTATGCCGGCAACTGCCCACAGCGAGCGTGCGAAACCTGCCTCGGTCGCAACGGCAATGCAATTGAGAGCATTGGGTCCAAGCGGCAAGCCAGCGAGTGTCCAGATCACAACGAAAATCAACCAGCTTTCAACCGACATTCCGAACCTCTGTCTCCGAGTATGCGTCCCCGGTGCACGGGTTAACCTGTTCTTTGTTCTAAAGCACTGTGGTGCCAGAAAATGTCAGTAACGAGTGCTTGTGCGGGTGGCTTATTTTTCCCGGTGCTTGAAACTGTCGCGACGGAAGCTGTAGAGCGCTGCGGGGTCGATTGCGACGTCGACGACAGCAGGTTTGCCGCACTCAAGCGCGGCGGTAACAGCTTCCCCAACCTCGGAAATCTTTTCGGCACGGTAACCGGCAGCGCCATAGAGCTCAGCGATATTGTCGAAGGGCGGACTTGAGATGTCCGCACCAATGTAGCGTTCTCCGAAAAAGTCCCGCTGATAGGCCTTTTCTGCGCCCCAGCACCGGTTGTTCATCACCACTGTCACCGTGTTAATGCCGTGATCAACGGCAGTGCTCAATTCAGAGAGAGTCATGCCGAAACCGCCATCGCCCATGAGGCTGACAACGGCGCGGTCGGGCCGGCCTACCTTGATGCCAAGGCCACAGGCAAACGAAAAGCCAACCAGACCAAAGTCCAAAGGTGTAAAGAGGCTTGGTGGCTGCCAATAGTTGAGTGCATCGGTTGCCTGCAGACACAACGTACCGGCATCCATGGTTACGGCCGCATTCTTCGGCAGCACGTCGCGCAGCACTTTGAAGAGGCCCGAAGGCTGGATCGGATGTGTGTCGACATCCGCATCGGCGTCACGTTTCAGCAGATAGGCCTGCCTCTCGGCTTTGTATGTTTCGCACCAGGAATCGGCTTCGGCCCGGCCATCGAGTGTTCCAAGGGCTGCACAGATTTGCCGTGCGGCGGTCGGCGCGTCCGCCCAGATGCCGAGGGCTACCGGGAAATGGCGACCTATGGCTGTGGGCTCAATCTCGATCTGAATGATCGCCGCGCGCTCATTGATGTTGTCATAGGAATAGAAGGTCGAATTGAAACCCAACCGTGTTCCCAGGGCCAGGATGACATCGGCCTCCTTTGCCAGCCGCGATGCAACCGGATTGCCCCGTGGTCCCATCTGCCCGGCATTCAGCGGATGGCCAAAGGGGATGGCATCCCCGTGACCGGGAGCGGTGACGACCGGCGCATTCAACATTTCCGCCAGTTCAAGAGCAGCAGCATGACCGCCGGTGTTTTTTATACCACCACCCGCAACAATAACCGGGCGTTGGGCTTCGCGTAAAAGTCCTGCCGCCCGTTCAATGGCGTCCGCTGCCCCTGCCGGTACGGTTTGGCTGCGATAGTTGATGGGATCCTGCAGAGCTGGAAACTCAGCTGTGGCGGAGAGAATGTCGCGCGGCAGATTGATGTGTACGGGCCCCCGACGCGGCGTCATGGCAACGCGGAAGGCCTCGCGAAACATCTCAGGCACCCGGTCTGTCTGCGTGACGGTCCAGGTTTTCTTGGTGATCGGCTGGAACAAAGCCTGCTGATCCACTTCCTGAAACGCGTCCCGATAAACGTGGGAGGAAGATAGCGCCCCGGCGATGGAGACGACCGGGGAAAAAGCTGCTGCAGCCTGGCCCAATCCGGTTACAAGATTGGTGGCGCCGGGACCGTTCTGGCCAGCCAGAATGACACCTGCATTTCCCGTAACGCGGGCATAGCCATCTGCCATATGCGTGCCTGTCCGCTCATCATGAACGCCGATGAAATTGATTTCAGTGGCGTCATAAAGTGCATCGAACATTTCCATTGTGGCTGAGCCAATGAGGCCAAAGACGTTCTCTGTATTTTCCGCCTTCAGCGCTTCAACGGCGGCCTGGCCGCCCGACCATTTCGGCATTTTGAGTTTCCTGTTGTCGTGGGGCCCGTGCTGCCACCGCAAAAATGTTGGACAAGAGCCATAAATCAAAAGCAGTCGAACAGGAAGTGGCTCTTCGCCGCCGCTTCAGTTGTGTGTCAAACTCACGAAAACGCGCAACTTGTCGCGGGAAAGCGTGCTTGTCGGTTCTGGTGGATTGTTATATTGCTCTGTCAACTGGCTGACACCTTAAATTGGAGGGGATCCGGCGATGGCTGAAGAAGGCAACGTCGTTCACGAATACGAACCGCATGCTCAGAGTTACGATGGGTTTATAAAACTGACTATCGCGACGATGTTGTCGTGCGGCTTTATTCTCGTATGTCTGATGTCTGTGGGCTTTGCAAAAACCGCTCCCGTGCTGGTTGGTACGGTCGGACTTGTGGTTGGTTTGGTAACGGTCACAATCACGCTGATGACCGGTGGACGTAACTGGCTTCCGGCTGCAATTCTCTTTGGATTGTTCTTCCTCCTCACTGCAACGCTTGTTTAGACGAGAGACCCATGAAAATTGCGGTGCCGTCTGAGACGGAGCCTAATGAATCGCGCGTTGCCGCAACACCGGAGACGGTGAAGAAGTACGTGGCTATGGGGTGCAACGTATCGGTGCAATCTGGCGCCGGTGCCGGGTCGAACATTTCTGATGGCGATTACGCCGAAGCCGGCGCGAAGATCGAGAAGAATGTTACCTCGACGCTCAAATCAGCAGACATCGTTCTGAAAGTGCGGCGGCCCTCGGATGGGGAGCTTCGCAACATCAAGAAGGGTGCCATTGTCGTGGCGCTTATGGACCCTTACGGGGATGCTGAGGGCATCCGGCCGTTTGCCGCCAAGGGGGTCACCGCCTTTTCCATGGAACTGATGCCGCGGATCTCGCGGGCGCAAAGCATGGATGTGCTGTCGTCGCAGTCGAACCTGGCGGGTTACAAATCAGTGATAGATGCAGCGGCTGAATTCAACCGTGCCATGCCGATGATGATGACCGCTGCTGGAACGGTGCCGCCAGCGCGGGTCTTTGTTATGGGGGCAGGTGTTGCCGGCCTTCAGGCCATTGCTACAGCACGTCGTCTGGGCGCGATTGTTTCCGCGACCGATGTGCGCCGGGTGGCGGGTGAACAGGTTGCAAGCCTGGGTGCAAAGTTTGTCATGGTTGAAGCTGAAGAGGATGCAGAAACTTCCGCCGGGTATGCCCGCGAAATGAGCGAGGAATACAAGCTGAAGCAGGCGGAACTGATTGCTGAGACCATCGAGAAGCAGGACATCGTCATTTGCACGGCCCTCATTCCCGGCCGGCCGGCGCCGACTTTGGTGACGAAGGAAATGGTTGAAACGATGAAGCCTGGATCGATTATCGTTGATCTGGCGGTAGAGCGCGGTGGCAACTGTCCCTTGTCGAAAGCCGACAAGGTGATTGATCATGGCGGTGTGAAGATCATGGGACACCTCAATCTGGCAGGTCGGCTCGCAGGAAATTCTTCGCAGCTCTATTCAAAGAACCTTCTGAATTTTCTCGAAGTGATTATTGACGCGGAGAGCGGCAAACTCAGCATCGACTGGGATGACGAAATCATCATCGGAACGGCTCTCAACCGTGATGGCGAACTCGTTAACCCGGTACTGGCGTAGGGGAAGCAGCGAATGACAGCCCAGGAAGCAGCAGAACAGGCGCGTATGGCAGCCGAACAAGCGGTGCAGGCAGCGGAATCAGCGCGTGCATTTGCCGATGCTGCAGCTGTTGCTGCTGAAGCGACAGTTCAAGCCGCAGGGATTGGCGGCGGCATCGACCCGTTTGTCTTTCGATTTGCCATCTTCGTGCTGGC
This sequence comes from Hyphomicrobiales bacterium, assembly GCA_021775795.1. GTDB lineage: Bacteria > Pseudomonadota > Alphaproteobacteria > Rhizobiales > JAJFHB01 > JAJFHB01. Next base: position 3,996 of record JAJFHB010000586.1, read on the forward strand.
GATATTTGTCGGCTATTACGTGGTTTGGAGCGTGACGCCTGCTCTTCACACGCCGCTCATGTCTGTTACCAACGCGATCAGTTCGGTCATCGTTGTCGGGGCTTTGCTGGCAGTTGGAGTTGAGGTCATGGAAGGCCTTGGAGGCTGGGCGCGTACCTTCGGTTTCATCGCTGTTATTCTGGCATCGATCAATATTTTCGGCGGTTTCATGGTGACGCAGAGAATGCTCGCCATGTATCGCAAAAAGGGCTGAGGGAGCACGCTGAATGTCAGCCAATATCGTAGCGTTGCTCTATCTGCTTTCGGGCGTCTTGTTCATTCTGGCGCTGCGCGGTCTGTCGTCGCCGGAAAGTGCCCGCAGAGGCAACATGTGCGCCATGCTGGGCATGGCCATTGCCGTTGG
>JAJFHB010000587.1 GCA_021775795.1 Hyphomicrobiales bacterium
GCAATTGTTCAGGGGCAGCTTCGCGCCATTGTTGAGCGCATAGAACGGCTGGAAGAAGAAAAGGCGACGATCGCAGCGGATATCAAGGAAGTCTACGCCGAAGCCAAGGCGAACGGCTTTGATACAAAAATTCTGCGGCGGGTGGTTCGTATTCGCAAAACTGACAAGGTCGAGCGCGAGGAAGAAGAAGCGCTGATCGACCTGTATATGCATGCGCTGGGTATGGCGGTCAGCTCGGATGCCGAAGACACAGGCGCTGACGACTAGCCGCTCTGGAGTTGAGTGACACTAGAAGTTGGAATTTTCAACTTTTGAAATGAATTGCGCCGGGCTTTGCCCGGCGCGTTTGTTTTGCCTACTGCAATGTTCCCGCGAGAACCGAAATGGGCTGTTCGCCGTCGACGTCACCAGGTGCACCGACCGTATCTTCAAGCCCCAACCGCAAGGTTGCAGGTGGTTCTTCAGCTTCGATCGCCGGCACTACAAGTTCTTCCGTACCCCTGATAAGATCGATAATGGTTTCAGGCGCATCCAGGCGTCCACCGCGGCCATTGGCAATTGCCGGGCCCTGGCCGTGTTCGGACATTTGCAGGGAACCCTTGGACGATTGCACCACAATCTGGCTTGCCAGGCGCTGAATGTCATTCGAGGTGAACTCACGCTCTTCCCGTGCTGACGCCTCAAAGCTTGCAAGAACAGCCTGTTCTTCTTCTGTCAGATCGTCAACGCTGCCGCGCATGATGACAACTTCCTGGAAGGTGCCGTCAGCACCGGGCTGATAGGAGGCCATCCGGACCATGCCTGATGTGGCCTGTTCGTCAGGTCTCAGGATCGCGAGAGGAAAAAACATCAGGTTGCGCTGCCCGTTGTCTTGTGTGGCATCGGGTTCGTCGGGCGAAAGCGATGCAACATCAAAGCTTGCCGCTGACGCTTGAACCGGCGCCGGTAACTGCTGGGTTCCAGGCTGGTCCGCATCGTTCACGGTTTCAGACTGGTTGCCGGCAATAACGATGGGCTCAGCGATTGCTGGCGCAGTCTCCGGTGTTGTATCGGCGCTTGCCATAAGGACAGGTTTGTCGGCTGGAAGCGGGAATGTCTGAGTTTCAGGCGATGGCGCACTTGCGGTGTTCCCGGCAAGCTGGATGGGACCGCTTTGTGTCTCGGTCGCGTTGTCTCGCCGTTCTCGGTGTTCACTGAAAATACGTGCAAGCTGTTGCTCACCGATGCGGGGCCAGTGCCGTACGTTGCCAGTGTCCACGTGCACAAAGCCGTTCTGACCCGAGCGCGGATAATAGCCGACGCCGCCTACTTCGCGAACAAGAGCGCTGTTACGAAGATCCTCGACCGGCACCCCGGGGAAATACAGGTCAATCGCCTGTCCCTGAATGTGCATGCTCCGGCGAGCTACACGGCGGCCGGCCTGGCGAAGCGCGTCGTTTGTCGCCTGCGAGCGAAAACCCGATATGACGTGAATGGGTTCAGAAACGCCGAGCTCGACGGAGAGGCTCCAGATGAGATCGAAGACTTCGGGATCCATCTGGGTTTCTTCATCGAGACGCCAGTCTCGCATGATCCAGTTGAGCTCAACCATTGCAGACGGAATGTAACGACCGTAACTCTTGAAGGTTACGGAGATCGTTTCTTCGGTGTGGATGTTATAAAATGACAGCGAGCGTTCTTCACCAACGGCTGAAGCCATCGGTACGAAGTTGTCGCTATACCGGGCGGCTACCGCAAACAGCAGGCAACACACTACCGCGCTGACGGCGACACGCCTCATCAGCTTCGACACTTGATCGTTTAACTCTGTATGCAAGAGCATACCCCTACTCACCCAACGGTGCAAAACGCACCGTAACGTCCCCGTTTCACGGTTGATCCTACCATCCCTGATGCTTCGGTGCTTGAGCCGCATGCATCATACGCGGAGGGACGTTGATTTACCAACAACAGGATGCACCATTACGCACCCTGATTGCAGTAATCTCAACGCACTATGATTAATGATCGTTTAATTACGTTTATTTCATGGCTAAGCGATTGTCGCCAAGCGCAATTCGGAGCTGCTCGTCGCGTCCGTAAACGTCATCATAGATGGCAAGACCTTCTTCATCAGCCCAGGCTGTGAAGTAGGCGAGGTGAACACCAAGCTTGTTTTCCAGAGTAATTCTCTGGTTTCTGCCGCTTGCAACGGCTGCGGCAATTCGCTCAGCAGTCCAGCCGTCCGCCCGCATGATCACTTCTGCAAATTCATCCGCATTTTGTACGCGCACACAGCCGTGGCTGAAGGCGCGGGTCTCGCGTGAGAACAGATGGCGCGATGAAGTGTCGTGCAAATAGACGGAATGCTGATTCGGGAATAAGAATTTCATAGTGCCCAGAGCATTGCCGGCGCCGGGAGGCTGCCGAACGCTGAAAGGCATCGTGCTGGCCGTATAGCTGCCCCAGTTTATCGAGCTGCTGCTGACGCGGCCATTGGGGCCGAAAACTTCAAACCCACGAGCGTCGAGATAGGAGGCGTTGGCCACCAGCTGAGGCAACATTTCGTTGGTTGCGATCGAACGGGGCACATTCCAATAGGGATTGAAAACAACGAATTCCAATTCGTCGCTGAACATCGGTGTTTGATGCTGACGCTTGCCGATAATCACTCGGGTCGTATGAATAACTTCGCCCTGATCATAAACCCTGACCGCATAGGCTGGCTGATTCACCAAAATGTGCTGCTCGCCGAGTACCTTCGGCAGCCAACGTGCACGCTCCATATTCAATGTGACCAGCTCAAGTCTGCGGCTGGTTGAATCTGAGTTGAGCGCCCGAGTTGTTGCCGGACCGACAACACCGTCGGCTCCAAGACCACGCAAGCTTTGGAAGCTGCGGACGGCACTGGAGATACCGTCATCGTAGACCATTGAAAGCGAACGACTTTCGCCTTCTGAATAGATCAGTTCGTCAAGCAGTCCGAGGGCATGAAGTTTGCGCTGTATCAGTGGAATGCGCGCATCTGTCTCACCACCACGAAGCAATTCGCCAGAGGGAATTGTAATGTCCAGGCTGGTATCTGAAACCGTGCGCAGATGTTGAAGCTGCGAGCGCAGATGCGTGTAAATGCCGTTTGTCGGGTGCAGTCCTGCAAGATAGGCATCTGGCCGTACCGTGCGGGAAAGTCTTTCCATGACTTCAGCCAGATCCAGTTCTTCTGGATGGACGTCAATGTAGCCCCCAAGCCGTGAGGGAACGATGCGTCCGGAATAGGCATGGTGCGCATACTTCAAGGCCGCAACGGTCAGCTCGACATCAAGGCGTGCAAGTTCCAGCTGTGAGCCGGACGTGGCAGCTTCCGCATCGAATGCTGAAAGCGAGGTCGGCAGATATTCTGAAGCCTCCAGGCCTTCATTGTCAGCCTGTGAAAGTTCTTCCAAGAGCCGCTCAGCGCGGGTTGTCAGGCCGAGATCTCCGACCCACAAAGGTGCATAGTCGC
>JAJFHB010000588.1 GCA_021775795.1 Hyphomicrobiales bacterium
TTTCACTCAATAGGCGCAGTCCGTGAAGATGCGGTCGATATCACCGCCCCACTCGCCTTCATAGAGTTCGAGCAGAGCTTCCGAAGGCGTGCGTCCTTCATCGAGAATGGTTTCGATGGCATTGAGGAAGTGCATTTCCGTGTCTCCGAAGCGGTCCAGCCGGTTGCGGGCTTTAAGGCCGGAACGGGAAATGGCGATAACCTGCCGGGCGATTTCGAGCAACGTTGTTGAGCGAAATTTGGTGGCAAGCGCCGTTACAGGCACTTCATCGCGAAGCGCCTGGCGTTCCTCCTCGGTCCAGTCCTTCACTAGGTCCCATGCCGCATCGAGTGCTGATTGATCATAAAGAAGACCCACCCAAACGGCTGGAAGCGCACACAAGCGTCGCCACGGGCCACCATCGGCGCCACGCATTTCGATAAATTGCTTGAGGCGAACCTCGGGGAAAATCGTGGTCAGATGATCAACCCAATCATCGACTGTCGGTTTTTCGCCTTCAAAACCTTCAAGCTTGCCCGCCATCAGATCCCGGAACGACTTGCCTGAAACGTCATTGTAGACCCCGTTGCGGTCGAGAAAGTACATCGGCACATCGGCGGCATAATCCGCATAAGCTTCAAATCCAAATCCGTCATCGAAGACAAACGGCAGCATACCGGTGCGGTCGGGATCCGTATCTCGCCAGATCTCGCTGCGGAAGCTCTGGAAGCCGTTCGGCTTGCCTTCGGTAAAGGGTGAATTGGCGAAAATGGCGGTGATTATAGGCTGCAAGGCGAGGCTAACCCGAACCTTCTTCACCATGTCCGCTTCGGAAGCGAAATCAAGATTGACCTGCACGGTGCAGGAGCGAAACATCATTTCACGGCCGAGATTGCCTTTTTTCTGCATATATTCGCGCATGATGCGGTAACGGCCTTTGGGCATCATCGGCGTCTGATCCATGGTCCACTTGGGGGAAAACCCAAGTCCCAGAAAACCAATGCCGATTTCCTCGCCCACTTCGCGCACCTGAGAAAGGTGGGTATTCACTTCATCGCAGGTCTCATGAAGCGTATCGAGCGGCGCACCGGAAAGCTCAAACTGACCTCCGGGTTCAAGCGACACCGTGGCACCTGTTACGGGATCACGCAGGCCAATGATGTGCTCTTTTTCCATCACCGGCGTCCAGCCGAATTTGGCGCCCAGGCCTTCCAGCATGGCGCGCACACCGCGGTCTGTTTCATAGGGAATGGGCGTCAGTGTATCGGTATGGAAGCCGAACTTTTCGTGTTCTGTGCCTATGCGCCAGTTCTCAGGCGGCTTGCAGCCCGCTTCAATGTAAGCGACGAGATCGTTAAACGATTCCATGGGCCGAGTGTCGGCCGCTCCGGTCTTCGTAGACATTTGCGGGGAATATCCTCTGACTTGCGCCTCAATCAGCGTCTCTTAATTTCCTTGTAGGGCTGTCCAGCGTCATTGTCACCCCGGAAAGGCAGTGCCTAGCGCCAATCGCCAAGCACCGCCTGCACCACCGCAAGAGCGGCAACGGCGGCGGTGTCCGCACGCATGATCCGCGGTCCAAGAGATATGGCAGAAACAAAATCCAGGCCTTTCAGCATTTGCCGTTCTGCATCCGAGAACCCACCCTCCGGGCCGACAATCAGGGCAAGCGGGCCGGGTTCGATATCACCAAGTGCCTCAAGTGGAGATAAGACGTGGGAGGCTTCATCGCAATAGATAAGTCTGCGGCCACTGTCCCAGGTCTCAAGCAGGCTCAAGAGTTTTACCGGTGAGCGGATCTCCGGCACCGACAGGAGATTGCACTGTTCTGCGGCTTCCATGGCGTTGGCAGCCATGCGCTCAGCATTTACACGGCTCACCTGGGTAAAATCTGTTTGCACGGGCTGCAGCACAGAGGCGCCCATTTCAGTCGCCTTTTGCACCATGTAATCAAGCCTGGCGTGTTTCAGTGGAGCGAACAGATAATGCAGATCGCCCTGACTTTCCTGGGGCCGCAAACATGCTTCGCATTGGGCCGCAGCAGCTTTACGCGTCAGAGTGTTGAGGCGGCAAAGCCACTCTCCGTCCCGGCCATTGAAGAGACGCACGAGCGCGCCCTCTTCCAGTCTCAAGACGTTGCGCAGATAATGAGCTTGCGGCTTCGACAGCTCTACCTCCCTGTTTTCCCCAAGGTCGCCCGTCACGAACAGACGCTGTGCCTTGCGGATCTGTGCTTCTTCGTGGCTCATGGTTTTGCCGGGCAATCTGCCGGTCTCCTGCTAATGACTTACGCAGGATACGTTTTCGCGCTAAGTGAGGAACATGTCTACACCCGACCATAGCGATGGCGGAACGGTCGCCGATGCCACGCGGCGTAACTGGGTTGACCGCTTTGCGCCACCGCTCACCCGGCCCTACCTGCGGCTGGCACGCCATGACCGTCCCATAGGGACCTGGCTCTTGTTGTTGCCGTGCCTCTGGTCAATCGCCCTTGCAGGCCACTGGGCGGGAAACGCCTGGCCCGATTTCTGGTTGATGGCGCTTTTTTGCATGGGCGCCCTTGCCATGCGAGGCGCCGGATGTACCTACAATGATATCGTTGACCGCGACTTCGACGGCCAGGTTGCCCGCACCCGCTCACGGCCCATTCCAAGCGGGCAGGTAACCGTTCTCCAGGCCAAGGCATTCATGGTTTTCCAGGCCCTTGTCGGGTTGGCCGTGTTGTTGCAGTTAAACTGGTTTTCCGTGGGCCTTGGCATTGCTTCCCTGGCGATCGTGGCAATCTATCCGTTCATGAAACGGATCACCTACTGGCCTCAGGTGATCCTCGGCTTCGCCTTCAACTGGGGCGCCCTGCTGGGCTGGGCAGCGCTCACAGGCGAGTTACATGCCTCTGCATTTGTCATGTATGTAGCGGGCATTTCCTGGACGCTTGGATATGACACAATCTATGCGTTTCAGGACAAAGAGGATGACATTCTGATCGGCGTCAAATCCACAGCCCTCAAGTTCGGCGCACATAGCCGCAAGTGGCTGACCGCGTTTTATATCGTCGCCCTTGTCGGACTCGGCATTTCCGGCGCGTTAGCGGGCGTTGGACCTGTATTTGCCTTCGGCATTGCAGCCGCGGCCGGACATGCTGTCTGGCAGCTTACCAGGCTTAGTGTCGATGATGCGGACATGTGCCTGAAAACCTTCCGGTCAAACCGTGATTTCGGACTTATCATTCTTGCCGCAATTGTCGCCGATGGCTGGCTACTTAACAGCGGCTAGAGCACTTCAGGTAACGCTGAGGATAATGCCCCCTCGCTGAGCGCTGTTTGCAGCTTGGCAACAGCCAAATCCATTTCGCGATCGAAAGTCATGGAAAGCACGAGGTCCTGGCCAGCACGGGCGATTGCTTCAGATTCATCCAAATGCGACCTGCACCACTCAATCTTTTCGATCAAATCGGCCATGTCAGCGCGGACAGGCACATAGT
>JAJFHB010000589.1 GCA_021775795.1 Hyphomicrobiales bacterium
ACTGTTCCAGCATATGACGCATGCCGTTCTCGCCGCCGGAGAGATGGAACGTCAGACAGGTGCCCATCAGCGCCCAGCGGAGGCCGGGGCCGTAGATGATTGCATCATCAAGCTCCCCGGTGGTGGCGACGTCGTCGTTTACAAGATGAAGAACCTCTCGCCACAATGCTTCCTGCAGGCGGTCCGAGAGATGGCCATCGATCTCATTGCGCACCTTTAGAACCTGCATGCCGATGCGTTCGTAGAATGCCGATGCCAGATCCACACGGTCGCCTGAAGACTTTGCCCCCGGTACCACTTCAACGAGCGGCAGCAGATAGACGGGGTTGAAAGGGTGGCCAACAATGACCCGCTCGGGGTGGTGTTCACAGTTTTCCTGCAGAACGCTTGGCATGTATCCAGAGGTGCTGGAGGAAATGATCACATGCGCCGGCGCCATTGCATCCATATCGGCAAACAGGCGCTTTTTGAGATCTTCACGCTCCGGCGCGCTTTCCTGCACGAAGTCAGCTTTGCCCATCGCTTCTTCAAGAGAGGGCGTAAAGGACAATGTGCCCGGTTCGGGGAGGGGGGCTGACACAAGCTTCAAAGCGGAAGGCCAGGCGTTTTCAATTGCCGCCCGCAGTTTTGCTTCTGCCCCGGGTGCTGGATCCGTCGCAATGACGTCCAGCCCGCGGACCAGACAACGAGTTGCCCAGCCGGCACCGATGACGCCGGTGCCGACAACGGCTACAGTTTTAATGTCAGCCATGCCTCTTCCCGCCGCTAGTGCCGTGTGGGCAGTTCGAGGATTTCGCGTGCTTCATCGGGGCTTGCAATCTGACCACCCAAAGTCTGGATAAGCCCGACGGCTTTTTCTGTCAGGCTGCCGTTCGATGCGTAAACGCCTTTTTCCAGATAAAGGTTATCTTCAAGGCCGACCCGAACGTGGCCGCCAAGAAGAGTTGCCTGAGCCACCATCTGGAACTGGTAACGGCCGATGCCAAAACCGGCCCAAACGGCGTTGTCGGGAAGCTGGCTAACCAGATAGCCCATGGTTTGTGGATTGACCGGTGCTCCCCAGGGAATGCCAAGACAAAGCTGAAACATGGGCGGATTGCCGATGAGGCCTTCTTCGCACATTTGCTTTGCAAACCAGAGATTACCGCTGTCAAAGATTTCCATCTCCGGCTTGACGCCATATTCACCGATGAGCTTCGCCTGGGTGCGCAGCTGATTGGGAGTCTGAATGACAATCGTGTCCCCATCTCCGAAATTCAAAGAACCGCAATCGAGGGTGCAGATCTCCGGCTTCAGAGCTTCAACGTGCAGAAGCCGTTCAACGGGGCCAACGAGATCGGTCTGCGGACCAAACTCTGATGGTGTTTCACCCTGGCCGACTTCTACGTCACCGCCCATGCCGGCGGTGAGATTGATCACCACTTCCTTGTTCTTGTCGCGGATGCGTTCCATGACTTCCCGATACAGCGAAACATCCCGGGAACCCTTGCCCGTTTCGGGGTTGCGGACGTGACAGTGAACGATTGCTGCACCAGCAGAGGCTGCTTCAAGGGCGGAGTTTGCAATCTGCTCCGGTGTCACGGGGATGGCTGGGTGCTTGTCGACGGTGTCTCCGGCTCCGGTAACGGCGCAGGTAATAATGGTCTTGGGGGTCATGGGTGGTTCCTCCTGGCTTCGTGATTGTCATTGCACAAAATTGAAGCTGATCGATATTGGCCACAATCCTATGGCAACATGAAACTTCGTTTTGATTTGAATCGCCAATAATTTGATTTAGAACGACATTTGCCCGCGAATTGTTTTCACCCACCCACGACAGGTGCATGGCCATGCAGGAGGTCGTTTTCGTCCTTCTTCCGAAGTTTTCGATGATTGCGCTTTATGGCGCGCTCGAACCCTTGCGGCTGGTCAATCGATTTACCGGCGACGCGTTCACCTGGAAATTTGTGTCGCTCGATGGTGAGCCGGTGGCGGCGAGCAACGAAATACCGGTTTCTGTTTCGGGGGCGCTGGAAGATGAAGTGCGTCCCAACCTGGTGATTTGTTGTGCAAGCTACGAGCCTGAGCCGCTTCTTCAACGGCCACTGCTGGCGCAGGTGCGCAGGTTGGCGCGGCAGGGCGTGTGGCTGGGCGGCGTTGACACAGGCCCCTTCGTGCTGGCCCAGGCGGGAGTGCTCGACGGCTATCGCGCCACCTGTCACTGGGAAAGCCTGCCGGGTTTTCGGGAAACCTATCCGCGAATAGAAGTGTCCAGTGCGTTGTATGAGATCGACCGCAACCGTTTGACGTGTGCGGGCGGTGCGGCGGCAATTGATATGATGCTCGAATATATCGCTGCGAACTACGGGCGCGCCCTGTCCATTTCGATTGCAGACCAGTTGTTGCATTTCAGATTTACCGATGGCTCCGGCGATGCTCGTCTGCCGGCGGATATCCGCTATCAGATTGAAGATACCCGTCTGCTGACCATCGTCGAATCAATGGAGCAGAATGTCGAAGAACCGCTTGCCTCGGGAGAACTTGCAGCCCTTGGCGGAATTTCGGTGCGCCAAATGGAGCGCCTGTTCGCACGTCATTTGGCGGTGCGGCCGCGGAAATTTTACCAACGCCTGAGGCTGGAACGGGCCGAACGGCTTTTGAATTACAGCCATATGAGCGTCACAGATGTCGCGGTAACCTGCGGTTTTCCAAGCCTTGAGCACTTTACGCGCAGCTATCGCACCCAGTTTGGCTTGCCGCCCTCTCTACATCGCCGCCGCACGGTCGATACCGGCAGCACGCTGGCTCGAAAGTGAAGGGTCATGGAACGAAGATTCGTTGACGAATGCACCCGAATTAATTTACGAATTCGCGCAGCAGGAATGAGGCTTCAGTGAGTATATCGAGACGAAGTACCGATAATGGCCGAATGGGCCTGAGCCGTCGCAGCATTATGGCAGGTGCTGCCGCTGCTTTGGGCCTGGGTGCGGCTTCTGTCACATCCAGTTTGGCATCGGGTGATGCGGTTGCGGATTACATGAACGAAATCCGCGGCCCACTGCTGCGCGCCGCACAGAGTGCGTCCCGCGGTTCCTTTCGCCGGGTTATCCGCTCTTATGCGGACATTGCGGGCATTGCCATCTATTCGCTCGGTTCTTACAGCGAAGGCCTCGCCCGTTCGCAGCGCACTGAATATTACAATGGTGTCGTGCGTTACATGTCTCACTATTTTTCTTCCATGGCAGAGGAGTACCGCGTCGAGAATGCCGGTGTAACAGGCGAAAGCTGGCAGGAAGGCGACAGTTACTTCATCAACACCCGGATCTATCTCGAAAGCGGAACGACCTACAATGTGCGCTGGGAATTGATCAAGGACGGCAGCAGCTACAAGATCAAGAATGTCCGGGTGCTCGGATTTTGGTTGGCATGGTTTCAAAGGCAACAGTTTCAGGACTTCATATCTTCACGTGGCGGCAGCGTGAATGCGCTGGTGACAGCGCTCAATCCATAATCACCGCCGGACAAACCTTAGGAGGGGCCAATGGATCTCGTGCGTAAGCTTGGGATTGCCTATTTCTTCATGTTCGTTGGCGTGGTGGTGCTGGGTTACATCCCGGGCGTAAATGATGAAAACGGCATGATGTTCGGGCTCTTTGAGCTCGACCTCTATGACGATAGCCTGCATCTCGCATCGGGCATCTGGGCGGGCATTTCAGCGCTCATCTCACGAAACGCCACGGTCTTTTACTTCAAGCTTTTCGGCGTTCTGTATTTCCTGGACGGGGTGATGGGATTTTTTGTCGGCAGTGGCTATCTCGACTTCGGCATCTTCATCAATGGTGTTCTCGATCTCGACCTGACCACGCGCTTCTTTGCCAACCTTCCCCACCTCTTGATCGGTGGCTTTGCAATCTTCTTCGGCTTTGTGCTTTCGAAGAAGACCGCTGGCGAAGCGTAACTCCATGCGATGGGTGCGCAAGTTTGTCTGGCTTCTTGTCATCATGGTCATTCTGTCGGCCATTCCGGCGGCACTCATGGGTGTTTCCTGCAGGGGGACATGGACAAACTCTTCCCTGACGCGCGAGCGCATTCTTGATGCGGTGCCAGCCTCGGCTGCGGATGTAGAGGTTAGTTATCTGCGTGATGAAGCCCGCACCTATCTGACGTTTCCCGAATGGTTCATCGTTTATGTGTCCCAGGACTATGGCGCTTGGCTGGAAGACCGCCGCCCCAGCGGCTTTCCATATTTCACGGCGGCCTATGATTTCTGGAAGAGCTACTGCGGCGTCACTCGTGTGACGACTGCCCGCTACGATTTTGATGTGGGCACGCACGTGATGATTTATGTCATCGGCGTGAGCCACTCGTGGGAATACATCTTCAAGGGTATCTACGAGAACACGCTTGGACGTCTGTTTGAAGTTTTAGCTTCGGGAACCGTGACGGAAGAAGAAGTCTATGCCCAGGAAGTTGCAGAGGACTATGGCGCCTTTCTGAACACGACGCCCTGGTACGAATATCCCTTCTTCGACAAGCTTCAGGGCCTTTGGAGTGAGACGTCGTTCGGTGGCGATGGTGTGGTGCGCAAGTGGGAGCGCAAAGTTGTCTTGTCGCTGGAGTACCTCATCAAGGCCGGTTATGGAGCCGCCATAGCGACGGCGACTGGCGCAGCCTATGCGCCGGCTGAGCTCGAAATTCTGCTTGTCACTGGCCCCGTACCACAACCGGTTCTGGACGCAGAACCTGATGTGGAAGTGGTCAGCAGGCTGAGCAGTCAACAGTGGTTGTTGCAGGTTCCGCGCTATGCAGCCTTCACCCGGCTGATGGCGCTTTTTGCCAACACCGGTGTCGGCGTGCAGGAAATCGCTGGTAACGGCGACATTCTCATCACGGCCCTTATGCCGGGCGATACCGGTAAGAATGTGCAATCAGCAGAACCCATTTTCGAGATGGGCATTGCCATAGACGATGAGCTAAAGCGTGTGGGCTATCGTGTTCCAGTTACGAGAATTTCTGATTTGCTGCAGGAGATCGATGGGGCAGGCGGCGTCTTTGAGCATGCCTATGATTATTAGACCATCTGATTTCCGATGATGCCTGTGTCTTTGCACATGCCAAACCCTACTGGAAAATTTGATAAGCAGCCTTTCACTGGCCCAGGAAAAGCGCCCAAGGTGGAGAATTGCCACCTGCTTCAAAAAGGCTGTCTATGAGGAAGTTTGGATTTGTGGTGGGCCCGGCGTTGGGGCATGTCAGCAGACTGCTGGCCGTGGCAGTTGGCTTTCAACCTGCTGATGATGTGCATGTTACATTCATCGTGCCGGATACGACACGTTATCTCGGCCTGATTAGATCGCATGGCTTTGACGTTGTTCCGGTAATGATCTCGTCGCCAGAAATGCACGACGGTCGTGAGCAGTTTAGTTCGGCGCTTGAGGATCTATTCGCCAAGTACGAGTTTGATCTTATTGTTCAGGATTTGGACCCGTTGCGCTGGATGGCGACAGTGAGATGGCCTCCATCAATTCCTCGTGCCATCGTGACGAATGTCTATTTGACTCATCTCGCTCAAACACAAACCTGGCAGGGCGACAACTTTGCCGCTCAATCTCCGCAGATTGACCATAGCCGCAAGGAAAAGGGCCTCCCAAAGTTGAACTCCGCCGATGATCTGTATCAAGCTGATCGGGTGCTCCTTGCTGATCCGCTGGCAGTTACGAATCTATACGGTGATCTTCCGCAAACTTTTGTCGCCTGTGGTGCTTGTTATTGGGAAGAGGAGGGGGAATTGCCTTGCGAACTTGATGGCGTTTCGGACCTCTTGGTCGTGTCTGCAGGCTCAATCGGTCGCGTCTTGCTGGCCGATGGATATCTCAAACAGATGAAGGACTTATGCGGGGCAAAATCTGTGGTCTATGTCGGCTCTCGCGTTGACCATCTGGAAGAGAATTCTCTCATCGATCACTGTTATGAGTGGATGTCTCTTGGACCGTTGCTGGATCAGGCAAGAATGGTTGTTACTCACGGAGGAGCGGGTTCCACATATCAGGCTTTGGCGCGAGGCATTCCTGTTTGCGTTTGTTCGAGCTCTCAGAACCACAATATTCTTGGCCAGATACTTGAAAAACTTGGAGTAGGGTTTGTTAAGGCCGAAGGCGAGCCGTTGCCACTGGATCAAATGCGGGAGTTTATTCAAACAACGGTAGCGGTCCGAAACTTGGCGATGCAGATGAAGCAGGAAAATGGGCCGAACAACATCCGGCGTGCGCTATTGGCCATGGCGGCTGCGCCGTTCTGAAATTTACCCTGTTTGCACAAACAACTGATCAGTATGTTTGGTAGCGTTGGATTTGTTTGGGAGGCAAGGTAAAACGCGATACTGGCGGCGTTGTCTCGAGTAACGTGAGACAAGAGACACAGGGCGATCCAATGAAACGTGAGTTTCGTTACAGCCACATCAATATTGGACCTTTGAGCAGGAATGCTCAACATCAATTCGCGCTTGGCCAGACGATGAAAGTTTATCGTTCGAATGCGGCTTATGCGCTCATTCCCAAAAATGCCTGCTCAACCGTACGTTTGTCGATAGCCCTTGCGAACGGCTGTATCCAAGATCCATCCCAGATTGCTTGGATTCACGCGAACAACGAGACTTTTGCGATGACGTCGGAATCGGCGTTTCTGGCGGACTACACGTTTGCAATCCTTCGTTCACCGTTCAGGCGATTGTACAGTGCATTTCTCGACAAGTTTTTGGATATGGATGTGCAGTCGTGGAAGTTATGTGCCAACTTGCACTCCAGCGTACATCCACACGAAATGACATTTTCAACCTTCGTCAAAGCGATTAACAACACGGCGAGATCCGCTATGGACGTTCACTGGCGTCCGCAGGTCGATTTTCTCCTTTATGATGAATATGACGACTATTTCTGTCTTGAGAAATTTGATGATTTTACCGTTACGGTCCGGGACAGAATTGACCTGGAAATAGTGGATTCCCGAGAGCTTCTGACGCACAGCTCATCTCAGTATCGCACCTTCAACGGTGAAGGCTCGTACAATACCTCCGCACTTGACCTTCTCAAGACAAAGAAGATTGGCCGAATTCCAGATATTCAAACCATGTACAACAGTGAGCTGTTTGAAATTGTAAGCTATGTTTACAGGGATGATATTGCTCTCTTTCAGGAAAAGTTTCCCGACATCGATATGTTCCCTCAGCCCTTGTGATGAAGGAGGTGATATTGCATGCGGGAATGCACAGAACAGGTTCGACATCGATCCAGGAATATCTGCGTTTAAACGCATCGTTCTTCAAAGATAAGAACATCCAAATCATGACAGATTTAGATGTGTTTGATTTGGGCGTTTCCAAGAATGATTTGTCGGAAAACTGCTTCCGCATCGCCCATGTGCTCATTGACAAGCAATTGCATACACCGATGCGAATACATGGAGAGGCAAAAGTCCTCCCCTTAATGAAAAAGATGCAAACCATTCAGGCGCTGAACAGGCGCCTCATAGAAGGACCTTGTGACCGGGTTATCTTATCCGCTGAAGCCTTTTCTTTCCTGCGGAGCAGGTGCGAGAAATTCTGGCTAAACCGGATGATATCCGGGCTGTGTCTGAAGCCGGTTGTCTTTTTCCGAAACAAGACCGATTGGCTTCGTAGTTGGCAGGCATGGCTGAGTGCCAATGTGCCGAACTGGATATCTGAGAGAAAGCAACCTGGGAGCATTTTCGATCTGTCGGAAACCTCCTGGCTCGTCGACCATGATGCCATACGGCGCTTTTACGCGAGGGATGGCATGTTTCTTTCATACGAAGACAGCGTAAGTGAGTATGGGTCGGTGATACCAGTGTTCTTGAATTCACTGGAGCTTGATCTTGCAGAATGCCCACCCTGGGAGGGCATTTGGGCGAATGATAGCGCAAGCAAGATGACGAGCACTGGCGTTGAAAGTGAGCCTTTGCGACAGGGCAATTGAGGCATGTATCCAGGGGGCTGATTTGCAACAAGAGTGCCAAAAACTGGTGAAGTTAATCTCTAGCGCCGAGATGAGCCTTGTTGTGGGATAGTTGGTGGAACAGCCAACACCCTAGATGCAACGGCCCCCGTCGACTTCCAGACAGGCGCCGGTAATCATGCTGGCTTCATCCGAACACAAAAAGCATGCGGCATTGCCCATGTCTTCCGCCGTCGAGAAACGCCCCAGAGGAATGGTCGAGAGGAACTTCGCCCGGATTTCCGGCGTGTCCTCGCCCATGAAGGATTTGAGCAGGGGGGTTTCGCCTGCAACCGGATTGATGGCATTCACCCGAACCCCATCAGGGGCCAGTTCCACCGCCATTGAGCGGGTGGCGGTGATCATCCAACCCTTTGAGGCATTGTACCAGCTGAGCCTTGGGCGTGGGCTCACACCAGCAGTTGAGGCAACATTCAGGACAACGCCTGCATTGTTAGCTTTCATGAGCGGAATGATGTGCTTCGCTGTCAGATAGACGGATTTCGCATTGACCTGGATGACACGGTCAAAGTCTTCTTCGCTGATGTCTTCCATGGCTGCGGGAAGGTGCGTGACCCCGGCATTGTTGACCAGAATGTCGATCCGGCCAAAGGCCTCGACAGCAGCTTGCGTCAGCTCTTTGACATCGCGATCCAGGCCAACGTTCACCTGGTGAGAGAGGGTTCCGCCTCCCAGTTCTGTCGCCATTGCTGCCGCGGCATCGCCGTTGATGTCGGCGATCATCACCCGTGCGCCTTCAGCCTGGAACTTGCGTGCAATGCCGGCACCGAAGCCTGATGCACCGCCCGTGACAATCGCTGTCTTTCCTTCAAGTCTCATGTGTTGATGTCCTATCCGTGGAGAGCGGCAACGGTCTTGAGCGCCGAAAAGCCATACAGGGCCTCGAAGCCCTTTTCACGGCCATGGCCGGAAAGCCCGGTGCCGCCGAATGGCAGTTCAACGCCACCACCGGCGCCGTAGTTATTGAGAAAAACCTGGCCGGAGCGGAGCTTTTTGGCAAGCCGCATTTGGCGGGCGCCATCGCGGCTCCATACCGAGGCGACAAGCCCGTAGTCTGTTCCATTCGCAATTGCCAGGGCTTCGGCTTCATCCTCAAACGGGATGATCACCTGCACGGGTCCGAAGATTTCATCTTGTGCCAGAGTGTGGTCGGAACTGACTTGTGAAAACAGTGTGGGGGCAACGTAATAGCCGCCATTCGGCGCCTCGCAGGATACATCGGCGCGAGCGGCGACTTCCAGATCTGCGCCTTTTTCCAGATAGCCTTCAACAATAGACTTTTGGCGGGCAGAGATCAGCGGGCCGACATCGAGATCATCCATGGCCGGGCCGACACGAAGCGAGGCGTAGCGCTCCGCCATTTTGGCGGTGACTTCGTCATAGACGCTACGCTGAACCAGAATTCTGGAAGATGCGGAACAGGTCTGCCCGGCATTCTGGATGCCGGCGTTGACGAGAAAGGGCAGGGCGCTGTCAATATCCGCATCCTCGAACACCAGTTGTGGAGACTTGCCACCCAGTTCCAGTGTTACGGGCACAACATTCTCTGCAGCGCTGGATTGAACAAGCTTGCCAACGCCGACCGATCCGGTGAAGGAGACATGGCGCACGAGGGGGTGCCGGGCAAGTGCTGCGCCGGCTTCTTCGCCAAGTCCTGGAACGACGTTCAGGGCCCCATCGGGCAGGCCGGCCCTTTGTGCAATATCTGCGAAGGCAAGGGCTGTGAGGCACGCTTCTTCTGCGGGTTTCACGACCGCTGCGTTGCCCATAGCCAGGGCCGCCCCAACGGACCGCCCGATGATCTGCATGGGATAGTTCCAGGGAATGATGTGCCCTGTCACGCCATGAGGTTCGCGCAGTGTGTAAACGGTGTAGCCGTCGAGGTAAGGGATGGTGGTGCCGTGCATCTTGTCTGCGGCGCCGCCGTAAAATTCCAGGTACCGGGCCAGAGCCAATGCATCGGCTTTAGCTTGCTTTAATGGTTTGCCGACATCCATGGCTTCAAGGCAGGCGAGCTTATCGGCATTTTCCTCAACCATGCGGCCGATGCGGCCTAACACCCGGCCACGCTCCGCAGCAGTCATCTGCCCCCAGGGACCCTCAAGTGCCTGGTTGGCCGCTTCGACACAAATGTCGATTTCATCTGCAGTGCCACGCGCTGTCTCACAAAAGACATCGCCGGTAGAGGGGTTCTGCATTTCCATCGTCTGGTTGCAGCCTGAGCGCATCCATCTGTTTCCGATGAAGCAAAGTGTGGGGTCGAACCAGAGTGCTTCGTGCGCCATTTGAACTCTATTCCTCTCAAGCAACAAACCGGGAGGGGTGGTCTGTCTTGCGTGCGTGCTCACATCTCAATGTTGGTGAGCCGTGTGAGCATTTCAGATGCATTCTTGACGTTGAATTTTTTCAGCAAACGAGCCCGAACGTCTTCGACGGTTCGCGCGGACAATTGCAGATCTTCGCCAATTTCCCTGCTGGTGAGCCCGCGATCAAGCAGGGAGGCAACGTCCCGCTCCCGGCTGGTCAGGGTGCGCTGAGTGTCGCCATTTGTCAGCCGGGCGTAGCTCAGAACAACCCTGGCCAGGGGATCATCGGCATTCATGATGCGGGCATCGAAGCGACACCAAAGAGAAGAACCATCGCGACGGCGTAAGAGTCGCTGGTCGGAGTAGGTGCCGTCATCGAGTAGTGATTTCAGGCCAACATCACGGATGCGCTCGAATTCGTCTTCGCTGTTGTAGAAAATGCGGAAGCTCTGCCCCAGGATTTCTTGGCGATCGTAACCGCTGAACTCGCAGAACGTCGTGTTGCAGGCCCTGATGATCCGGTGTTCGGTCAAAACGATGCCAATTGGCGCCGCATCAAAGGCCAGTGAGCTGAGTTCGTGATCGTCTTGCACAGTGTCTCCGGTGATCCAACAGCGTTGCTCACATACGGTATCGATACCGTATATTCACTACGGTGTGAATACCGTAGTTACGAGGCGGCATCAACGCTGGAAACTCCCGGCTTTTGATCGGCATAGAGGTCAGTCTATGATGCGGCTGAACCCCATGAGGTCCCATGTTTCTCAAGGCTGCAAAGTATATCGGAGCAGGCGCTGCCGCACTTTTCATCTGGTCTGGCATTGTTGTCTGTCTGGCGTTCTTCGCTGCTCCAGGTGCAAGCGTTGCGGCCTTTACTTTGCCGGGCAGGGCAGCGGAAGTGGCTGTCGATGCTGGAGGCTCGCTGGAAGAGTTCACGAGCATGATGGTGATAACGCGCAGTGCTGAGCGAGGGTTTGTTGGACGCCTTTACGGTGAAGGCGCGTTTCTCGTCATTGATGCGCGGGTTGTGTCGGGCTGCAGAGCAGTGCTGCGTTCAGGCAGGCAGGCTTTCAGTTTCGACTAGAAAGTTGGCTATCGAGGCGAAATGCTCTTTGCTGACGGTCAGATCGCAATGGTGCACGCGTTGCTAATTGCTCCAACGGCGGCGCGGGCCGTTATCAATGTGGATATGGTTTTTTCCATTGCCCGCGTAGACGCTGGCGCCTCCGCTCCAGCTTGCATTGATCCATCGCCATGCCGCCCATTTTTCGCTGACACGGAAGTCAACCGCCCGGCAGTAGCGGTGTAGGGACGGCCGTCGCGTTCCGGCAATGACCGCATTGGAGCGATGCGCGGAAATGATCGTGACCGGGCCGAACCTGCGGGCGATGGTTGTCAACATGTTGCGAATTTCACCTGGCAGGCAGGAGGTTGAGC
>JAJFHB010000590.1 GCA_021775795.1 Hyphomicrobiales bacterium
AGGCGCTCCAGCGAACCTCCTGTTTCAACAATGTAGGTCAAAGTCGTTGAGGCACTCCCGGATGCTCTGTAAAAGCAGCCTTGAACGGCAAGCTTTGGGTTCGCCCCTTCAATGGCTGGGCCGTTCAACAGTTTGAATGAAGTGAAAGAACGGAATGACCGAGTTCTTTGTCGATGCCGATGCCTGCCCGGTCAAGGACGAAGTGATGCGCGTCGCCAGTCGCCACCAATTCAAGGTGCACTTCGTCTCCAACGCCTGGATGCGCCTCGACGACAGCCCTCTTGTCGCCCGGGTGATTGTGCCTGAAGGTCCAGACGAGGCGGACGACTGGATTGTCGAGCATGTCAGTCCGGGTGATGTCGTAATCACCGCCGATATCCCACTTGCGGATCGCTGCATCAAAAACGAAGCTCGTGTCCTCGGCCCCACCGGGAAGCCCTTCACACCGGATTCAATCGGCATGGCGCTTGCCATGCGCGATCTGAAATCGCAACTGCGGGAAACCGGGGAAATTGCCGGTTACAATGCGCCCTTCAACAAGCAGGACCGCTCACGCTTTCTGCAAGCACTTGAACAAACAGTGCAGGATCTCAAGCGCGGCCGCTGACTGCGTTTTCTTGTGAGAGCAACTGCGGTTTTAGGTCAGCAGATGGTAAGCGCCGTAAATCAGGCCAACTCCAGCGAGACACAGGGCCGCTAGGATGCCATAGGCACCCTTGGTGATATCTTTGATGACCTTCTTGATCTCTTCACGGTCATTGACGTTTGGAAAGGGCGTGTCCGGCACGGGAACTCCCAGAAAGTTGCACAGCGGCTCCCACCCCTGATCGACAGAGAATATCAACAAGCGCTCTGGAGGCACCGCAGCCTGCACGTCTTTGATGTGTTGCTCATATTCCGCAATCGCTTTTGCACGGTCAGACATGGTTCCCTTGTGAGACCGTTGCCAAATAAGTTTGCGGGACATCTCACCGAATTTGCGGCCGAACGGTGTGAAAATTTCAAGCAGCTTGAACTGCCACATGACCTCGGTGAAATAGATCGAATCGAAGGTGCTGTCGTACCAGGCCTCCGCTCCGCGAGGGTGCAGAGTCAGAAGGATCTTTGCATCGGGGTAGGTCTCCGCAAGCTCTTCCCAAACGCGACACGCCGGATTGTCGACGGCCGCAGTGTAGCCATCGAAGACCTCATCCCATTCATGCTGAATACCCGGTTGGGAATTCGCAACTTTGCGCCAGAAGTCCAGATGTGTCGCATTCGCTTCGTTGTCGAGCACTTCGGCCATATGATAGCAGGGGAAGCCGAGCTGGTTTAGAGCCGTGTATGTGGACATCGTGCCCGTTGTGAGGAACGTTGCGGCAGTTTACAGGCAGCCCCGGAACACTCCTCAGGCGTAATAAGGTGAATGCAGCAAACGGCTTGCCTGTTCGGTAATCTCTGCATCAAACACGCGCGTATAGAACGCGGCATTCATCGCAGCGGCTGCCTTCGGGAAGGCGTCAATGGCAAAGGCCTGCGCATGTTCGAGCGTGTCAAACGCATCAATGCCACCAAGAGTGTTGGTATTGAGCCCGCTTAGCCAGGTTTTGCCCAGAAGGCCCGGCTGCTGCCTGAGCAACGGGTTGCGGTCGCGCCACGGTGCTTTTTCAAAAGGCACGCTTACCTGCACTTCCGTGTACACAAATGCTCCCGGCTTCGTTTCAAGCCGAGCCCCAAAGTGGGGAGAGTTCAGATCTTCGCTGGCCTCTTTCACCAGCCTTGCGTCAAACAGACGGGTGTTATGCGCCACACCGAACTTCCGTGCCTCTCCTGGGAAATAGCCCGTAACGAACGCCTGCGCGTGTTCCATACTGTCGAACGAGTAAAAGCCGCCCACGGAATGATTGCCCACTCCCGAAAGCCAGGTTTTACTGATGAAGCCCGGCTGCTCCTGAATTGCAGCGCTGATCTCGGACCAGGGTGCCTCCTCAAACGGCACTGAGATTTGAAGTTCCGTGTAGACAAAGGCTTCCTGTGTCATGGCGTCATCCTTTCAAGATATCGACTTGCTTTTTACAAGTTGACGAACATGTAGATTATCGACTTGTATTTTGCAAGTGATAAAATTAGACTGACGCCATGAGAGAAAGCAGCAAGATGCGCCAAACAGGGTGCCCCATCGCCTTTGGCCTCGACACCTTTGGAGATCGCTGGAGCCTGTTGGTCATTCGGGAAATGATGCTGAATGGCAAAAAGACCTACAGCGAATTCCTCGGCGCAGATGAGGGGATATCAACCAACATACTTGCCGACAGGCTGAAACATCTGGAGGCGGAAGGCATTATTGAGAAGTCTCGCGATCCGGAAAATCACAAGAGCTTCCTCTATACGCTGACCGACAAGGGTCGCGATCTCGCGCCTATGATTATGGAGATTATCAGCTGGAGCGGAAAACACGACCGCCGCCCGTTCGCGCGTCGAAACATGTTGAAACTGCTCCAAAAAGACCGCGATGCGTTTGAAGCCGGAATGCGATCAAAGTGAATTGATGCCGGCCCGATAGGGCGGTTCCGGCAACAACGCCACAACGGGCTTCTTACTGGTCGACAGCAGCCCATGACTGCCAGTACATTTGCAGCCTTGGATATCTCGTCGGCAAGTTCCACGGAGCAACACAGTGAGCGCAACACAACCCGGTAACGTCTTCGACGTCGCCGTCATCGGCGCGGGTATCGTTGGCACCTGCTGTGCGGCCTGGCTTAGAAAACGCGGGCAAAGCGTTGCACTCATCGACCGGGGGGAGCCGGGTTCGGGCACCTCTTTCGGCAATGCCGGCATTTTTGCTCAATATGCCTGCACGCCTTTGAACAGTCCCTCACTTCCCTTCGATCTGCCGCGTCTTCTTCTGTCGCGCGAAAGCCCGCTGACCATCCAATGGTCGCAGGTCCCGCGCATGACACCCTGGCTGTTGAGGTTTTTGCGGAACTGCACGCCTGAACGGGTTGCCCGTATCGTCGATGGCCTTTCTGCTCTTTCGAGCCAAGCAGCCGAGGGGTTTTTGCCACTGCTGGAAGATGCAGGTGCTCAGAACCAGCTCCGCAAGCGCGGCAGCCTGTATCTGTATGAAGACCCCGACACCCTGGAAAAGGTCAAAAAGGACGCTGCCCTTCGCAGTTCCTTTGGCGCCACTATTGATGTTCTGGGTGCCGATGAGATAGGCCAGATGGAGCCCGCCCTTGAACGCATCTACTCGCATGGCGTCTATCTGCATGAAGCGGACCAGTATCTCAATCCGCAAGGCGCCGTCAGCGCGCTG
>JAJFHB010000060.1 GCA_021775795.1 Hyphomicrobiales bacterium
GGGTGTTCGAGTCACCCATGCGGCACCACTTTTCCAGATATCCTCTTCCTCACAACTGTCATAAGACCCTTGGGAACCGTTAAAGGTTCTCATAGTATGCGCGCGTTGCGGATGCGGCATGGGCGTGGTTGTTCAGTGGAAAGCCACTGTTGGTTGAGAGGATTGTAATGCATCGTTTCAGTGATTTGGAAATGAACCGGCGGCTTGCTGCGGCGCGGGAAATTATGGATTTTATCGGCCTCGATGCGCTGGTTCTGACATCGTTTCATAACGTACTTTACTACAGTAACTTCTGGATGACGCCGTTTGGCCGTGGCCACTATGCGGTGATCCCCCGGCGCGGCGATCCGATCGTCATAGCGCCGCGCATCGAATTCGACCGTCCGGAAAAACTTTCCTGGTTTGATGATGTACGTATCTACTGGGATACACGCAGCCCGCTTGATGGCGCGATCCGCTATGTTGCCGATGCTCTCAAGGACCGTGGTATCAGTGAGGGCATCATTGGTATCGAAGACGACTACATCCCCTTGAGCCTTCACCGGGGACTGCAGACAGCGCTTCCCCGGTTCAGCTTTATCGATGCGACGCATGCGATCATGCGCACTCAGGCGGTGAAGTCAGACGAAGAAGTTGCGCATATCCGCCACGGTGCGGAGGTTGCGACCCTGGGGGCTGAGGCATTTGAAGCGGCTTTGCGAGAAGGGGTCAGCGAAATGGAAGTGGCCCGCCATACGGTTGCCGCCATGGAAACAGACATTGCGCGCCGCTTTCCCGATATCGAACACGACGGCACCTTTTCATGGTGTCAGTTCGGCGTTGAACACACATACGTGGCTCATAACCCGAACACGCCGCGCGCACTGCGGCGCGATGAGATTATCAGTCTCAATTGTTTTCCGATGATCGCCGGCTACTATCATCTTCTGGAACGGAGCATCTTTGTTGGTGCGATGCCCGATGAAGTACGGAAACCGTTTGAGGTTTGTTCGGCAGCACATGAAGCCGGTATAGCTGCTGTAAAGCCCGGCGTGCGGTGCAATGAAATTGATGAACAGGTGAACCCGATCTTCGAGCGCGCCGGCTATCTGGACGATCGTACCTTCGGCACGGGCCACTCTTTCGGCATTATGGGACAATGGTATGGTCGCGATGAGATCGGCGAACTGAGGCCGTACAATGATACGGTGCTGGAACCAAATATGGTCATATCCATTGAACCGATGATTTCCGTTGAGGGTATCGGCGGGTTTCGCCATGCAGACATGCTTCTGGTAACAGAAACAGGGGCAGAGGTTCTCACGACGTACAGGCGCGGCGTCATTGAATTGCCGAACCGCTAGCGCGTAACCCCATTGGTTTGCCGGTCGCGTGGTGACAGACAACAAAGAACAGGCCCATGCAGCTTGAACATGAGCACACAACAGAAGCCATTGCCGAGAGGCTTTCGGGTGATGTGAAACCGGGTTACCTGCGTGACTTTGTTTATGGCGGTATTGACGGGGCGATTACCACATTCGCCATTGTCTCCGGCGTTGTCGGGGCTGATCTGTCGTTGCGGGTGATCCTCATTTTGGGCGTCGCCAATCTTCTTGCAGACGGCCTGTCCATGGCCGCTGGCAACTACAGCGCGACGAAGTCCGAAGTTGATGATTATCGGCGCCTTCAGGCGATCGAGCGCCACCATATTGCGAAGGTGCCGGAAGGCGAACGTGAAGAGGTGCGGCAGATATTGCAGAGCAAGGGACTCGAGGGTGCGGCCCTGGAAGAGGCAGTGGGTGCAATTACTGCTGATGAAGAACGCTGGATAAACACCATGCTGGTTGAGGAATATGGAGTCCTTCCGGTGCAGCGATCGCCGATGCGGGCAGCACAGGCGACGTTTCTCGCTTTTCTGCTGTGCGGTGTTGTTCCTCTGTTGCCTTTCCTGCTTGCTCTGCCACACGCGTTCATCTGGTCAATTGTGCTAACGGCAATGGTGTTTTTCGCCATTGGTTCGTCCAAGAGCCGCTGGTCTTTGATGAGCTGGTGGGCTTCGGGCTGTGAAACATTGTGCATCGGTCTAGCTGCTGCAGCGATTGCCTATGGCATCGGCTATGGGCTTGATCGTTTGATCTGAGGCGTTGAAGGTCGAGCGCCTCGCCTTTTTGAGGAATATGAAATGAAAATCACGGAAATTCGCGTTTATCAGATCGACCTGCCCCTCGTCGAAGGCCGCTACTCATGGGGTGATGGCAAATTCGTCGAGGTTTTCGATTGTACCGTTGTCGAACTCGTTACAGATAGCGGAAGCAGCGGCTGGGGCGAAGTCTGCCCTCTGGGACCTTTCTATCTTCCAGCTTTCGGCCGGGGCGCGCGGGCGGCAATAGCAGAGCTCAGCCCGCATCTGATCGGTCTTGATGCGACGGAAACGGGCGTCGTCAATCTGGTAATGGATCAGGCCCTTCTGGGTCATCCTTACGCAAAATCTGCGATCGACATGGCGTGCTGGGACCTGCTTGGGAAACGGGCGGGAATGCCGGTGTGTGATCTCATGGG
Organism: Hyphomicrobiales bacterium; assembly: GCA_021775795.1. GTDB lineage: Bacteria > Pseudomonadota > Alphaproteobacteria > Rhizobiales > JAJFHB01 > JAJFHB01. The sequence goes on from JAJFHB010000060.1 coordinate 2,539, forward strand.
CGGCCGTCACGGTGAGGCAGTTGCCCTCTATCGTGCGATCTCGCAGGAATCCCCTGAAGCGATGGCGGCCAAGATTGCGAAATACCGCGATGAGGGCTACACGAAGTTTCAGCTGAAAGTGGGTGGCGATGCAAAAGATGACATCGCTCGCATCAAAGCGACACGCGCGCTTCTTGACCGGGACGAGGTTCTTGTCGCCGATGCGAATACAGGCTGGCTCATGCATGATGCAGCCCGGGTCGTTGATGCGGTGTCAGATCTCGACGTCTACATTGAACAACCCTGCAAGACCTATGAAGAATCGCTGACCATTCGCCGCCGCACAGCGCGCCCCTTCGTTCTCGATGAGAACATAGATGGCGTGCACATGCTTATGCGGGCCCTCAGTGACGGGGCCATGGACGTGATCAACCTTAAGATTTCAAAGGTCGGGGGCCTCACGAAGGCAATGCAGATCCGTGATCTTTGCGTTTCATTTGGGGTGGCCATGACAATCGAAGACAGTTGGGGTGGCGATATCATCACAGCTGCCATTTCACACCTTGCTCACTCGACACCTGAACGGTTCCGGTTTTCATCAACGGACTTCAACAGTTATGTGACGGTTGATACAGCGCACGGCGGGCCAAAACGGCAAACCGGCTTTATCTCGGCTGCAAATGAGCCGGGCCTTGGAGTGACATCAGATGTGACATTGCTGGGTCAGCCCGTTGCCGTCTATTCCTGAAGTTTAGCGGCTGCACGTGCTGCTCGATTTGTAAGGCCAAAAACAGCCAAAAACGCCTGAATTGCCTGCACCATATTTATGGTTAGCAAATTCTTATGATTTTCCGGGCAAGGTCACAGTTTGCACATACACGCGATGTGCAAACTGTGACCTTGGGGTTAAGCTAACATTCTGACACGGTTAAGTGTCAGCTCGGTGAGTCAATGAGTCTGACCAACAAACTAATGGTGCTGCACCCGGAAGATCTGACGGCAGCGCCGGTACTTTCTGCAGACGTTCCGTCAAACAAAGACCTCGCATCCTGGATCAAGCAGCTCCACGATGGAGATGGCGCGCAAGCTGCTGCACAATTGCTGGAGGCAGAACGCCAGAGAATTTCTGCGGCATTCGACAGCCTTCTCCACATTGTCTCGCATGACCTCAAGGCACCGTTGCGGGCCGTAGAAATGTCCTGCCAGATATTGAGAGAGGACCATGGAGAAAAGCTCGATGACGACGCGGGTAAACTCATATCCATCGCCATCAATGGTAGCCGACGCATGGGCAACCTTCTCGATGATGTGATTGAGCTGTCACGTGTTTCCTCACAGCCGCTGCAGATTGAAACAGTTGAATTTGCGGAACTGATCAGTCTTGCGCAGGCAAGATGCGCGGCGGAAATCAGATGTTCGGGCGCGCGTGTTGAGTTTTCGGAACTGCCGAGATTTTCGTGCTGGCAGGGTCGCATGGTGGATGTGATGGCGCATTTGTTGTCGAACGCCATCAAATTCCGGTCCGCCGAGGCGCCGGTCGTCGAGATAAGTGCAAGGGATGCCGGCGATTGCTGGCATCTCGCCATCGCCGATAACGGCATAGGGATAGAAGAGGAACACGCAGAGATAATATTCGATCTGTTTCGGACATTGCATCCAAGACAGAAATTTGAAGGAAACGGCGCGGGACTTCATCTGTTCCGCAAAATCCTTGAACGTCAGGGCGGCAGGATTGCTCTACGACGCGGCT
>JAJFHB010000591.1 GCA_021775795.1 Hyphomicrobiales bacterium
ATCGAAAATGTTGATCAGTTCGAGATCGTGCCTGCGGCCGACTTCAAAATCGTTGAAATCGTGTGCCGGCGTCATCTTAACGGCACCAGAACCCTGCTCGGGATCTGCATATTCGTCCGCAACAATTGGCAATTCCCGGCCAACCAACGGCAGCACCGCAAAGGTTCCAATCAGGTCCTTGTAACGCTCGTCATCTGGATGAACCGCAATGCCACTGTCGCCCAGCATTGTTTCGGGACGCGTGGTTGCGACAGTTATGTATTGACCATCCCGGCCTTTGAGGGGGTACCGCAAGTGCCATAGGTGGCCCTTGGTTTCCACCTGGACCACCTCGAGATCAGAGATGGCCGTCAAGAGCTTGGGATCCCAGTTGACCAGGCGCTTGTCGCGATAAATCAATCCGTCCTTGAAAAGCTGTACGAAAACTTTCAGGACCGCGAGGGATAATCCCTCATCCATGGTGAAGCGTTCACGGGACCAGTCGCAGGATGCACCAAGCCTGCGCAGTTGATTGTTGATGGTGCCGCCGGATTCTTCCTTCCACTCCCAGATACGCTTTACAAACGCTTCGCGTCCCATGGAACGCCGATCAGGTTCCTGCCGTTCCATGAGTTGCCGTTCGACAACCATTTGCGTGGCAATGCCAGCGTGATCCATGCCGGGTTGCCACAAAACGTCCTTCCCGCGCATACGCTCAAAACGAATGAGTATGTCCTGGATCGTATTGTTCAGGGCATGTCCCATGTGTAACGAGCCGGTTACATTGGGGGGTGGGATGACAATACAATAAGGGTCAGCATCAGGCCGTGTGCCGCACTTGAAGGCACCCTCTGCTTCCCACAGTTCATACGTCCGTTTTTCAGTTTCTTGGAAGTTATAGGTTTTATCGAGCATTGCTCATCGATTCCGGCTCGCAATTGTCAGGACAAGGTTGCAACTTACAATCACAACCAGTGCGCGGCTTTAACATCACCAAGCGTACAGTTTCAATGACTGGTTAGTTGAAAGTGTGCTAGCGCACGCTGCGGCGCGCAACGCGCTCGATCTCCTGGCGCACCAGATCTTCTACGACTGCGGGCAGATTCTCATCGAGCCATGACTTAAGCATGGGACGCAACAGCTCCTGCACAAGATCTTCAAGTGTGCGGCTGGTACCGTCGCGCGCGAGCAAAGTTGACGCCAAAGTCCCAAAAGCAGCAGCAACACTCGAATCCGTATCATTGGATATCAGCGGTCGGCCGTCCGCAGCAACAGGCGCCTCTTCTTCTACCGCGGCAGGTTCGTCGTCTATTGCTATATCGACAAACTCGACTTCACCGGCAGCTTCATCGCCGAAGCCGACGTCCATATCGTCGCCAACCTCTTCGATGTCTTCGAATGAAATATCCCCCAGACCTTCATCCAGGGAGATTTCCGGTTCCGGTTCAGTTTCAACAACGTCTGTGAGCTCCAGGACGTCGTCATCATCCGGCTCAATATCTTCCATGGCTATGTCGCCGTCATCAGACAACGCATCGAAATCTACTTCTTGCGACGGCGTTTCATCTTCAACGGTTTCAAATTCGTCTGTAGCCTCTGCCTCAACATCAATCATATCAATATCGCTGTCAGCCCCCGCTTCTGTATTCGGGGTGTCCGTGTCCTCGGCTGTATCATCAGAAATAATACGGCGAATGGAGGCAAGGATTTCCTCCATTGTCGGCTCCTGCGCCTGTTCCGAATTGCTCATTGACTTATCCAGCGATTTCACCTGCGGACAGGCGACCATACTCTCCGACCATAAAACCGGCAATAGCACGGTCAGGTCAAGGATTGTTAAGGTATCGTTAACACAAATACAGACGCATGGTTAACATGCAATCTATTCGACCTCGTCGACACCAATTCCGAACAACTGGTACCGCACCTGCTCCAGATTAACAGTCGGATCGTATACCGGGACCGGAAGTTCCAGGTAAAGGGCGGTCAGGCTTCCGATCGCGGAAAGCAGGCGATACCCGGCGACAACTTCATCGCGCTTTGAGCCTTCATAGAGAATACGAGAGTTGATCAGATCCTCGTTGATGTCCAGGACATCGAGAATGGTGCGCAGTCCAACCAGGTTTTCCTGTTGGATACCGCGGAAAGCAATTTCGTTCGCCTCAACCTGATCCTTGTCCGAGCGGATGCTTTCCCGTGCAGCAATCAGCTGATTCCAGGATACGACCACATCCTCACGAACTGAGCGCATCGCCTCTTGAATCTGCAGAAGACGTTGACTGTTCAGATGTTTTGCCTCGCGGACACGTGAATGCTCAGAACCCGACTGATACAGCGGCACTGAAAGGCTTCCCGATACACTCCATGTGTCCGTGTTGTTGACCGTGGTGGAAACGTCTTCGCGGTGGCTGTATTCTGCAATGAAGTCCAGCGTTGGAAGCAGTTCGCCTATCGCCACTTCTACCGCGAACAGTGACGATTCCTCATTGTAACGAGACGCCAGCAAAGTCGGATTGCGGGTTTCCGCAATCTGGATCGCCTGATCCAACGACGACGGCAGCATTTCAGTCAAAGCAGGCGGAACAGACAACCCTGCAGGCGTGTTGCCGATAACCCGTACATAAGCCGCACGGCTTGAAGCAAGATTGGAGCGCGCAGTAGCAAGGTCTGATTGCGACTGGCTCAATCTCGCGCGGGCCTGGGCGACATCAGTCTGGTTCAGATCACCAACATTGAGTCGGGCCTCGGCACCTCGCAGTTGTTCCGAAAGAATGCCCGCATTCTCTTCTCGCAGTTGGACAATGCGCGCATCCCGCATGACGTCCATATAGGCGGTTACGGCGTCCAACAGCACTGTTTGCTCCACAACCAGAAGGGTTTGCTGACCAGCAGCAATCGATGCTTCTGCTTCTGAAGTGCCGTTTACGGTTTGAAAGCCGCGAAAAATCGGTTGTGTCAGGCGCACTGAGGCGCCGTGGGGCTCGGTTTCTGAATCCGCGAAAGAGGGGCTGCCTTCAACATCCGTGTGCCCAGCGTCTCCAGACGCTATGATCGTTGGGCGCCACCCGGAAAGAGCCTGGGATACTTGTTCGTCCGTCTGCCGTTGCCGGGCCCGCTCTGCCCGCAAGGTCGGATTATTCATGTATGCCGAGACCAGCGCGCTGGACATACTCTCAGCATTTACGGCTCCCGCCCCGGCGATGAGTGCGCCGAAGGCGACCGCTACGGCCAGCCCAAAAGTACTTTTCGCCCGCAATCGGCGTAACGATGGTGTTCGTACACACATGATTTTGTCAGTCCTACTCACGCAAATCGGCTCATGGGGACTCAGTTGCGTCTCACGTAACCACTTAAAGGAATTATGCTTTCCGTTACGTTAATGCGCAGTACGCACGCGTGATCACCCCTATGATCCCTACTGGGGGAACTCTAGTGGGAATTCCCGGTGCAAGCCAGATTTAATCAAAGTTTGAAGGCAGTTTGTCGCCAGGTGTTGCTAAAAGACAAAGGCGGGTTCAGCAGGTGCCGATTCCGGCAGCGGCGGAATGGTGGCGTCGAAAGCAATCTTTTCCGCCACAACTTCGCCGTGTCTGACAAAAAGATGAGCACGCCCAAGCGGCCCTACTCCAACCACAGCAACCAGCCGCCCACCGGGTTTCAATTGTTCTATCAGCACTTCAGGTACTGCGGAGACGGCGCCATTCAGGAAAATGACGTCATACGGCCCCTCGTCTGCGTAACCCGCCAAGAGTTCACCGGTAACAATGGCGCAATTATCGATGCCCTGATCCGTGAGCGTGTCGATAGCCTGTCCGGCAAAGCCTTCATCACACTCCAACGACACGACAGAATCTGCCAGTGTGGCCAATATTGCCGATGAATAGCCAAGACCGCTACCGACATCGAGCACCAGGTCTTCTGCACCAACTTCAGCCAGTTGTGCGAGTTTGGCGAACATCATTGGTTGCATAAGATGGCGCCGGCCGCCGTCATCCGTATCCAGCGCAATGTCCTCGTCCATATAGGCCAACGCCTTATGAGCCATCGGCAAATACGCTTCCCGGGGAATGGTTGCCATGGCGTCTATGAGACGCCGATCGGTGACGCTGCTCGGCCGCACCTGCGATTCCACCATATTATGGCGCGCTGTTTTGAAGTCCGTCATGTTTGTTCGCCACCTGTCCAAAGACACCTGCACTAAGATTTACAGAATTGGCGCGGCAACGCCAACTGCAAAGTGCAGATGTGGCGAGATCAATTGAGTGGGCTGGAAAGTTGGAGGCGACGGCCGGAATCGAACCGGCGTACACGGATTTGAAATCCACATAAACAGGAACAATTTC
>JAJFHB010000592.1 GCA_021775795.1 Hyphomicrobiales bacterium
CGGATTTTGGTGGAGAAAGCAACGGACCGAATGCTGTAGGCGGCGCTCAGCACTATAACATGGAGTACGGTCAGGTCATGGGCGGCGTTTCCTTCAAGATCGGAGACCTCCTCGGCGGGTTCTAGCCGCGGCCCGGGCTTAAACTGCCAGGCATAGATATAAAACGCCCGCTCGGGATCACCGCAGCGGGCGTTTTCTTTATGACGACGCCTGAATATTTGTTCCACACTCAGCCCCACGCACCCCCGTCAGGGCGACGGCTTTGGTTTGTTTTGCATTCTTTGCCGCGTACACCGACGTCATGCTGACGAATGTCAGCATCCAACAGTGCAGCCTCGCCCCATATGCAGACACCTGCGACTGCCGACAGGCCAATGGACCCTGACCTCCGTCAGGGTGACAGCAGAGACTGGTGAACACCCCCGCCCAGCGCCACCGTCATGCTGACGGCACAGCGTGGTACACCGCTCCGGCCTACCAGTTATCGATGGTGCGCTTGCGGATTGTTCGTTCGGGTACGGGCGGCAGGCTTGTGAGGAACTTGCAGATCACATCGCGGGTGTCTGCCGGGTCAATGACATCGTCATATTCATAGCGTGCGGCCACTTGCAGGGCTGTGTTGCGGGTGCGGATTTCATGCGCAAGCTCGCGCTCACGCTCAAGCCGTGTTTTCTGATCTTCGATGGCTTCAAGCTCTGCCTTGTGGGTGATCTTGACCGCGCCTTCCAGGCCCATGGCGCCGAACTCGGCGGTGGGCCAGGCCACCAGCAGTGAAGGGTGAACCGGCAATGAGCCCATCATGTAGTAGCCAAGCCCGTAGGCCTTTCTGAGTACGATTGTCATGAACGGCGCCGTGGCGTTCACAGCGGCGGTGAGGATACGGGAACTGTGGCGAACAAGGGCTGTTGCCTCAACTTCCGGACCCACCATGAGGCCGGGTGTGTCACAGAGATAGAGCATCGGAATGTCATGGGCATCGCAAAGCTGAATGAAGCGCGCGAGCTTGTCACAGGCCGGACTGTCCATGGCGCCGGCAAGATACATGGGCTGGTTTGCCAGAACGCCGATGGGCTGTCCCTCAATCTTGATCAGACTGGTCACGGCGGCACGGCCAAAGCGTGGCCTGAGCTCCAGCACCGAGCCTTCGTCCGCAATGCCGTCAATGACCTTGCGCACGTCGTAGGCACGCCGCGCATTTTCGGGAATGACATCCCGCAGGGCGAGACCCTCCGGTGCCTTGCCGGCCTTCTCGCGGCCCCTGAAATAGGAAAGGTAGAGCCGGACGGCAGCGACTGCCTCGGCCTCGTCCTCGACCACCATGTCGACTGCGCCTGCCTTTTCGTGCAGCTCCGGCGGTCCCAGTTCTTCCGGCGTCATTTTGAGACCAAGAGCAGACTCAACCAGTGGCGGCCCGGCCATTCCCATCGCTGCCTTTTTGGTGGCAATGAGCGTGTCACAAAGGCCTGAAACATTTGCATTGCCCGCAAAGCAGCGGCCGGCAACAACACCCACGGTTGGCACAAGACCGGAAAGTGCCGCCATCATGGCGAATGTTTCTTCGTAATCGCGGGCATTGAGATTGTTTTCGTGTGGACGCCAGCCTCCACCCTCGGTCCAGAACACAAGCGGCAGGCGCAGGCGCTGCACCATGTGAAACAGGCGATCTGTCTTGGCGTGGTTGATTGTTGCCTGGGTGCCCGCATGAACGGTGTAATCATAGGCAGCAACCGCAACGCGGCCACCATCGACCGTGCCGGTGCCCATTACCAGGCCGTCTGCGGCGCCTTCCCGGACCTGAAAGGCAGGCTTGGCGAGCTGGCCGTATTCCTGGAAGCTGCCTGCATCGAGAAGCGCTTCAATGTTCTGGCGCGCGGTCCAGTGACCGGTCTTCTTGCGCTTGGCCCGCGCCACCGGCCTGTTCTTATCAAGCGTGGCGGCCTTTGCTTCCAGAACTTCTGCAAGATCCGGTCTGGCCGGAGGTCGCTTTACGGACTTCTTTTTGCTCTTGCTCATTGGCAGCACATTCCCCTCACCTCAAAAAAGATGGCTGGAGAATATACAAACGCTGTCTTTTGTCACCACCGTTCAGCCTTCGGAGGCAGCCTTGTCCTTTGCCCTGTTCCGCCGGAAGACAACGAAGGCTGGATAGAGCAGGAGCAAAACAGCACAGCCAATAAAGAACGCTGACAACGGCCGCTCCAGAAAGATCATCGCATCGCCCTGGGCGCCGATCAGTGATTGACGCAAGGCGCGCTCGGTCAGGGGGCCAAGAACAATGGCCAGAACCGCCGGCGCGACGGGGTAATTGAGTTTGCGAAGAATGTAGCCGACGAAGCCGAACAAAAGCATGAGCCAGACGTCGTGCAGTGTATTGGTCGGCACATAGCCGCCAACCACACACAGCACGAAGATCACCGGCGCCAGAATGGTGAAAGGCATGGTGAGCACACGCACGAACAGCGGGATCAATGAAAGATTGAAGATCAGTGTTACGACGTTTGCTATGTAGAGGCTGCCGATCAGGCTCCAGACGAATTCCGGTTCTTCTGTAAACAGCAACGGTCCGGGCCTCAGTCCCCAGATGATCATGCCGCCGAGCAAAATTGCGGTTGTCGGTGATCCTGGAATACCAAGCGTTATCATTGGCAGCATTGAACCGGTAGACGCCGCATTATTGGCGGACTCAGGTGCAGCAACACCGGCAATATTCCCCTTGCCGAACGAGTCCGGATCCTTGCTGAAAATTTTCGTCAGACCATAGGCCATCAAGGCTGCCGGCGTGGCGCCCGCGGCTGGCAGGATACCGATAAAATAGCCAAGGAAGCCGCCGAGTACAGTAGCACCGAGATACTCTTTGATGCGGCGCAGGTTTTTGCCAAGCGAGGAAAAGGCGCCGTCGACTTTGTGAACCTGCACTTTACCGCCGGTGCTTTCCAGGGTCCACAGCATCTCGCCGATGCCGTAAATGCCAATGGCGAGCACGAGAAACTTGATGCCGTGCAGGAAGCCGGAGATGTCGAAGAAAATGAAGCGCGGCTTGCCGGTGATGATGTCGATGCCGACAGTTGCCAGAACAAGGCCGATGAGGATCGAAAAGATCGTTTTGGGTATATCGTCGCCACCCAGCCCGACGAACGTGGCGAAGGCGAGAATCATGAGAGCAAACTCTTCTTCCGGGCCAAACTTGAGGGCGAAGTCTGCCAGCGGCGGTGCAAAGAGCGTGAAGAGAATGACGGAGATCGTGCCGCCGATGAAAGACGCAACGGCTGCAGTTGTAAGCGCAAGATCAGCCTTGCCGGCTTGCGCCAGTGGACGGCCGTCAAAGACGGTAGCGACGGCCGTGGACGCCCCCGGTATGCCAAGCGTTACCGAACTTATCGCCCCCCCGTACATGGCGCCGTAGTAAAGTGCTGCAAGGAAGATCATTGCAGCCGTTGGCGGCACCAGAAAGCCAATGGGAAGCAGAATGGCAACGCCGTTGACGGAGCCCAGCCCCGGCATGGCGCCAATGAACAAACCGGCGATGCAGCCAAGCACCAGCATGCCGAAATTCTGTGGTTCAAAGGCTGCAAGAATGCCGTTGAACAAGGGTTCGATGACTGATTCCATGACGCTTAAGCCTCTTCGCCGTTGTTGGCCCGACGGGCTTTGTAGTTCATTGCCCACTGGCCAAAGACCCACGCAAGGGTGAGCGCGTTCACGCCGACCACAAAGAAGGTCAGGTAGTGCGCAAACTTCCAATGGTCCGCACCGCCATAGAGAAGATCGTAAAACCCGAGATCCACGAAGGCATCTTCCGCAAAGTTCATACCTTTCGGCAATGTCTTGCGCAGTTGCCCTTCGAAAAAGAGAAACAGGTAGACCGGTATGCCAAGTGACAGATTTGCAGTGAGTAACCAGCCATGGCCGCCCATGACGCGCAGGTAGAAAATCATGAACAGGAACATCGCGATATAGATGCCCAGAACGTGGGTCACTCCAAGCAAGGCGATCAACGCCAGCATTGTAATGCTGATCAAACGCAGCGCGGAGCGCGACATGAATTTTTCATCTGATCTTGATTCAGGTGTGGTGCCGCGAAACCAGCGGAAAATCGTCCAGATGCAACTCAGAAACATGCCGGTCGAAAGCCAGAACGGCCACATGCCCGAGCCCGGACCCCGGTCCGGTATCCAGCCGATGGAAAGTTCGTTGTAGGACTTGTACATCAGCACGAGCGACGCGAGCGCAAGCACCACTGCCATCAAGATTTCAACCTGCCGCACTGTCATTGCAGATAGCCTCCCCGACTGCGCCCGTAAGCAGAGCGCATTACGCCGCCTATCTTAGCATGAAGCCAAACGCTGTTCTTTGCCGTCACCAAAGCGAAGTAAAAAGCGCATTCCAGGTAACCGGAAATCAGCCCGGCGCACCAAAAGCTGCGCCGGGCCTCAAAAGTTTCGTGTTTATTCGCCGGTAATTGCCGCGGCGCCAACTTCCTGGATAAGCTCACGGTGACGGGTCAGCTGTTCCGCATGGAACGCTGCCAGATCATCGCCAGCCATCCATTCTTCACAGGACAGGCCATCTTCTACGCAGAAGGTCTGCCACATGTCAGAATTGAACACTGTTGCAAACAGGTTGATGTACCACTCGGTTGCTTCAGCAGACATGCCTGGAGGGCCATTGATCGAACGCTGCATGAAGTAAACGATGTCGTGGTCAAGCTCGCGTGCTGTCGGAACGTCGGGATAAGCTGCAAGACGCTCAGGCGTAAACTGCACCAGCGGTATGGTGTTGCCTGCACGATAGAACTCGTTCTGTTCGGCCGGATTGTTGACGGTGGAATCGATGTGCCCGCCAACCAGGTTCTTGGCAACCGTGCCGCCGCCGGGGAAGGGAATATAGGTTACTTCGTAACCAAATTCGGCTTCCATCATGGCGGTAAGGATCGAGTCTTCCTGACCGGAACCGGTACCACCGACTTTCCATGTGCCATCTTTTGCCTGCACTGCGGCAACATAGGAATCGAGGTCGGTAATGCCGCTATCGCTCTGCACCCACAAAAGGAACGTATCCAGCGCCATGCGGCCGATCGGTGTGAACTGCGAAACGTCGACGCCCAGATCTTCCTGGATAATCGGTGTGGTGTAGAAGCTGTTGAGCGTTACGAGGATCGTGTGGTCGTCGCCCGCACGGTCCTGCAGATGACGCAAAGCCTCACCACCTGAACCACCCGGCATGTTGATCGGAATAAAGGGGCGCGGAGACAGATCATTCTGCTCAATGTCGC
>JAJFHB010000593.1 GCA_021775795.1 Hyphomicrobiales bacterium
TTCCGAAATATAGGTCTTCACGACGCGGGAGGTGAAAAAGCCGCGTGCATCATTGACGACAATCGGTGTCTTGCGGATGGCACGCACATAATCCAGTGCCCGGGCCAGCGCGGTCGGGGATGTTTGCTTGCCCATGATTACTTCAACAAGCTGCATCTTTTCGACAGGCGAGAAGAAGTGAATGCCGATGAAGTTTTCCGGCCGGGAAGACGCTTCCGCCAGTCCCGTAATGGGCAGGGTTGAGGTATTGGAGGCGAAAACCGCCGTGTCCGCAATGAGCGCCTCCGCTTCACGTGTCACCGATGCCTTCAGTTCACGGTTTTCAAAAACCGCCTCTATGACGAGGTCACAATCGGCAAGCCCCGCATAGTCGGTCGTGGCCGTAATAAGAGACAGGAGGGTTTCCTTCCTGGCTTCATCGGAGCGACCCCGGGCGATGGCCTTGTCCATCACTGTTGCCGAATGCGCCTTGCCGCGATCTGCTCCCGCCTGGTCCTGATCGATGAGCACGACTTCGATGCCTGCACGTGCCGATGCATAGGCAATGCCCGCTCCCATCATGCCGGCACCAATAATGCCGAGTTTTGCAATCTGAGACGGCGGCACATCGGAAGGGCGCCGCGCACCCTTGTCGAGAGCCTGTTTTGAAAGAAAGAGAGAACGGATCATGTTTGCCGCTTCGGGAGAGCGGTAAACCTTCGTGCAATAGCGCGCTTCGATGCGCAAGCCGACATCCATGGGAACGATCAGGCCCTCATAGACGCACGACATGATGGCGCGTTGTGCCGGATAGTTATCATTTGTCTCTTTGCGGTAGAGCGCATTGGCCACCGTCCAGGTCATCATACCCTGAGGTGTGTAAGGTTTGCCGCCGGGCACCTTGAAACCCTTCTCATCCCACGGCTGAACAGCGGCGCCGACGCCGAGTATCCAGGCACGGGCGCGATCTACCAGTTCAGATGCCGGTGCAACGTCATGCACCATTCCAAGTTTGAGGGCCGCGGGGGCATCAATGTGAGTGCCGCGCAGCATGAGCTTGAGGGCTTCCGAGGCGCCGATCAGGCGCGGCAGGCGTTGTGTGCCGCCGGCTCCAGGCAAAAGCCCAACCTGGCTTTCGGGAAGCCCGAGTTTAGCGCCCGTGTCAGAAGCTGCGACGCGGTAATGGCAGGCAAGAGCAACCTCAAGGCCGCCGCCCAGCGCGGTGCCGTTGATCGCAGCGGCAAACGGTTTGCCGCAGGTTTCCAGCCGCCGAAGAACTCCTGAAAAGTGGCTAATCCGTTCAAACAGTGCGGCAACCGCAGCCTTCTTACCCTCTGCCTTTGCCGTCTCCACGAAGCTCGTGTTGAATTCCTGCATCATCGAAAGATCTGCACCTGCGCAAAATGATGATTTGCCACCAGTGAGCACGACGCCCTTGATGTCGGTATCGGCGGCCGTCGCCTCGATGATGTCAGTCAATTCCGCAATCACGGTTTGGGTGAGCACGTTCATGGATCTGGCAGGCATATCCCAGGTAACAAGGGCAATGCCGTCACCGCCGGTTTCGACGGAGAAGTTTTCGTAGCTCATGTCTGTTTCCTGCCTGTACGCCTAGTGTACGCGTTCGATGATTGTGGCCGTGCCCATGCCGGCGCCGATGCATAATGTCACCAGCGCTGTGGAGAGATCGCGCCGCTCCAGTTCATCCAATACCGTGCCGAAAAGAATGGCGCCCGTAGCCCCGAGCGGATGGCCCATGGCAATTGCACCGCCATTGACGTTGACTTTGCCGTGGTCGATCCCAAGCTCTTCCATGGAGAGCAGGACGATGGAGGCGAAGGCCTCATTTATTTCAAACAGATCAATGTCAGACACAGACATGCCGGCGCGGTCAAGCACCTTGCGGGTGACATGAATGGGGCCTGTGAGCATGATTGATGGTTCGGTGCCGATATTTGCAAAGGCTTTGATCCGCGCCCGGGGTTTGAGACCGGCGCGGCGTCCTGCTTCTTTGCTCCCCAGGAGCACTGCGGCAGCGCCGTCCACAATGCCCGATGAATTTCCGGCATGATGCACGTGGGTCATTTTTTCAACTTCCGGGTAGCGCTGGATCGAAACCGCATCAAAGCCGGCCTGTGCTCCCATTTCGGCAAATGCCGGTCTCAGGCTGGCCAGAGACTGCATATCCGTTTCGGGCCGCATGTGCTCATCATGGTCCAGAATGTCGAGACCGTTCATATCTGTGACCGGAACCACCGAGCCGGCGAAACGGCCATCCTTCCAGGCATCCGCGGCGCGGTTCTGGCTTGCAACCGCATAGGCATCCACATCATCGCGCGAAATTGCATATTTGGTGGCAATGAGGTCGGCACTGATGCCTTGAGGCGTGTAATAGGCATCGATGGCCAGGGCCGGATCAACCGGCCAGGCGCCTCCGGATGCACCCAGCCCGACGCGGCTCATGGATTCAACGCCACCGCCAATCGTCATGTCGTGCTGGTCGGACATGACATGCATGGCGGCAAAGTTGATGGCATCAAGACCTGAGGCACAGAACCGGTTGACCTGAATGCCCGCAACGCTTTGGTCGTATCCCGCGTTGAGAACCGCTGAGCGTGCAATGTCGCTGCCGGCTTCGCCGACCGGGTCCACGCAGCCCATGACAACATCATCGACCAGCGCTGTATCAAGCTCATTGCGATCACGCACCGAGCGCAAGGTGTGACTTGCAAGTTCAAGCGCTGTCACCTCATGCAGGCTGCCGTCAGGCTTGCCGCGACCGCGTGGGGTGCGAACGTGATCGTAAACAAGGCAATCTGTCATCGGTATTCTCCGTTGTGCGCCGGGAGCGGCGTTTCATCCGTTTGCGGAAGCTGCGGTCAGGCGTCCAGAGACCGCGCGATCAACAACTTCATAATTTCATTTGTGCCGCCGTAAATCCTCTGGACCCGGGAATCTCTATAGAGGCGGGCGATCGTATATTCATTCATGTAGCCATAGCCGCCATGCAACTGCAGACACTCATCGACAATTTTGCATTGCAGGTCACTCAGCCAGTATTTGGCCATGGAGGCGGTTTCCGCCGTTAACCTGCCTTCGATGAGTTCGCCTATACAATGGTCGACGAAGACGCGCCCGATTGTCGCTTCTGTTTTGCACTCTGCCAGCTTCATCTGCGTGTTCTGGAAATCAATGACACGGGTGCCGAACGCCTTGCGTTGACGGACGTAGTCCAGGGTCTCTTCAAGGGCGAGTTCAATGGTGGCGATGGCCTGAATTGCGATGAGCAGGCGCTCCTGAGGCAACTGCTCCATCAACTGATAGAAACCCTGCCCCTCTTCCGGTCCAAGCAGCGCATCTGCCGGTACACGCACGTCGTTGAAAAAGAGTTCCGACGTGTCGTTAGACTTGAGGCCGATTTTGTCCAGGTTGCGGCCACGGTCGAAACCTTCAACCTCTTCGGTTTCAACAACGAACAAAGTGGTGCCTTTTGCGCCCTTTGATGGGTCCGTCTTGGTCACCACAACAATGAGGTTGGCTTGCTGGCCGTTGGTTATGAAGGTCTTCTGGCCGCTGATAACATAATGGTTTCCATCGCGCTTTGCGCTGGTCTTGACGGATTGCAGGTCAGAACCAGCGCCTGGTTCCGACATGGCAATGGCACCGACAAGGTCACCGCTCGCCATGCGTGGGAGCCAGCGTTTCTTTTGTTCTTCAGAACCGTAATGGAGAATGTATGGCGCAACAATTGAGCTGTGCAATGGAAAGCCGAAACCGTCCAGACCGAGACGCCCGCGCTCGTAGGCGATGATGGCGTCGTGGGCGAAGCTGCCGCCGGCGCCACCGTATTCTTCGGGCATCTCCGCGCAGAGCAGTCCCGCCGCACCGGCCTTGCGCCAGACCTCACGGTCGACCAGACCATCTTCTTCCCATTTTTCATAATGGGGAGCGCACTCGCGTTCAAAAAACTTGCGCGCCGCGTCGGAGAGCAGGTCCATGTCCTCTGTCATCCAGGCAGGCTTTGCCACGTCCAGTACGCTCATATGCTGCGCTCTCCTGTTTTATCTTTGTGTTTCAGCTTTGCCATGGCGATGCCTCGCCCCTTTCCGGGATTACTCTGTCGCCAGAATTACTCCGTCGCAAGTGCCTCATCAAGCCGGCAGGGACTTTGCTCACGGCGCTTTTCCGTGAGCATACCTTCGATAACGTCGCAGGCTCGTTCCAGGTCGGAAATCACGTCATCAATCTCGTTTCGCTGCTCATGCAGCGATGCAATCCGCTCCCGGCTTTTCTCAAGGGAAACCTCAAGTTGCGTTACCTGACCGTCCTTGAGGTTGTAGAGATCGAGCATTTCCTTGATCTCAGCCAAAGAAAAACCCATGCGCTTTCCGCGCAGAACCAGGCCAAGCCGGGCGCGGTCCCGGTAGCCATAAATTCTCGCCTGCCCGTCCCGGTGCGGGGTTAGCAAACCCTTATCCTCATAGAAGCGCAAGGTGCGCGCGGAAACGTCGAATTCGCGGCGCAGTTCGGTGATTGTGAACTGTTCTGAGCGCGCGGGAGCGGCTGTCGGCATGAAAATACTGTCCGCACTGTGGGTCAAATTTGCACTAACGCTGACGTTAACGTCAACCTGTTTAACTTGTCAAGCGACGGCCAATCAAGGCGCCAACCAAGTGCATCACGACGCCGGATGCAAGGCCACAGAGGAACGGCAAAGACGCTCTTGTGTCTTAGATCAATCCAAAAAAGCCAAGTAAT
>JAJFHB010000594.1 GCA_021775795.1 Hyphomicrobiales bacterium
CTCCCGATTGGACGACAGCACGGCTTCACCATCAACAACGAGAGAGATATCCGTCGAGGTGCCACCCATATCGAAAGGGATGAGGTCAGGCATCTCAAGAAGACGCGAAACGTGGCGCGCTGCTGCCAGCCCTCCGGCCGGACCGGACAGCACCGTTCCAGCGGCAATTCTTATTGCTTCCTCCACCGGTGCAACGCCGCCATGAGACAGGATAATGAGGAGAGGTCCGCTGTATCCGGATTCATTGAGGCGGGCTGCCAGCTTGTCCAGGTAGCCGGATATCAAAGGCCCCACATAGGCGTTGATGGCAGTGGTCGAGACGCGCTCATATTCCTTGATCTGGGGCAGAACGTCGGACGAGAGGCTCACCTGTACATTTGGCAATGCGGCCTGCAGTGCCTCTCGCGTGGCGATTTCGTGGGAGGCGTCGCGGTAGGCATGCAGATAGCAAACAGCAACAGATTGAACCCGTTCCCGTTTCAGCAGTTTTATGGCCTTTTGCAGTGAAGCATCGTCGAGAGGGATTTCAACTGTCCCATCCGGTCGCGTTCTTTCACGAATGCCGATGCGCAGATGGCGGGGAACAAGAGGCTCGGCACGGGGCAGGCGAAGATTATAGCGCTCAGGCTTCAATCCCTCGCGCATCTCCAGCACGTCCCGGTGGCCTTCCGTTGTCAGGAGAGCCACTTTTGCACCTTTGCGCTCAAGCAGGGCATTGGTGGCAACGGTCATGCCGTGAACAATGCGGCTCGTCTGGCTCAACAGATCGGGCAGGGTAAGCCCGAGCTCATCTGCCATTTGTTCCAGTCCGGCAACTACACCCTGCGATTGATCGAGAGGTGTACTGGCGACCTTTGTAACCGTTGACTGTCCATCATCGCTGATCGCCACAAGGTCAGTAAAGGTGCCGCCGATATCTATGCCCAGCCGATACATCAATGTGTCCTCAACTACTGCGCGGCGATTGCCGCCGGATCATGAAGCGGTCAGCGCGGTCGGCCTTAAGGGCATCGTCGTTGCGATGCTCGGGCTGGCCCCAGCCGCCACCTCCGCCCGAGAGAATCTCAAAAACCGTACCGGGGGCAACAGGTATGCCTTCCTCCTTGGAGCCGAGCGGCCGGAGCCGCTTGCCCGGTTCCCGCATAACGTACTTGTGGGGCGCACCATTGCCGCCGCCGTTGCGTCCAATAGCACCATAGCGAATGCCTTCTCCCGCCGTATTGGCAACACAGGGGCTTTCGGTTTCGACCCGCAATTCCAATACACTTCCCGAGCCGCCGATAAACTCACCGTCGCCGCCGGAATTCTCGCGATACTCGTGCTTTGCAAAAAACAGGGGAAAACGCGCTTCTGCCACTTCCACCGATCCGAACTTGAGGCCGCCGGCTGAGTGCCATTCACCCGAACCGTTCCAGCCATCACCGCCTGATGACGCTCCCGCTCCTGGTCGAGCGTGGAACATATGCCAGATAAATCCGTCGTTTGTGCCGGGATGGTGACCTTTGATCGCAATACGCAGGCGTTTTCCCCAGCCCGCCATCGTGCGATCAGGGCAGGCGCCTTCGAGCGCGCTTGTGATCGCTTCGAGAATATCCTGCGAACAATGGGATGTGCACATGCAAACCGGCGCCCCCGGTTTTGCCCAGGCCACAGATCCCTCGCGCGCCAGTATTTTTACCGGCCGCATGGTGCCCTCGTTCTTGGGTATTTCCGGATCAAGCAGAAAGGCAATTGCCATGGCGACGGCAGATTGCATGTTGGCGTGAGGCGAGTTGATGAAGCTTTCAACCTCATCATCGGTTGCCGTCAGATCCACCTCAATGTCACTACCCGATACAGTAACCTTGGCCCGGATGGTGATGTCGTCATTGCCGCGACCGTCATCATCCATGACCCCGACGCCCTTATAAACACCGTCTTTCCAGGTCGAGATGACGGCGCGGGCCTGGAGTTCAGCAGAATCGAGAATGGCAGTGGAGGCCGAACTCACAGTATCTGCATCAAATTCTTCGAACAGTTGTTGCAGCCGGCGCTCACCGAGGTGGACCGAGCCGATCTGCGCTGCAAGGTCGCCCTGAAAGTCGCGCGGATGGCGCACATTGATGCTCAGCATCTTCAATATGTCTTCGCGCACGGTTCCACGATCGTAAAGGCGGATGGGTGGAACCCGTATGCCTTCTTGCCAGATTTCGCGCGCCGATGGGTTGTAGCCACCATGAGTGGCCCCTCCGATGTCGGAATGGTGTGTGCGGTTGACGGTCCAGAACATGAGACGGTCGTTGGCAAAAACCGGCACAAAGGCTGTCAGATCGGGCAGATGACTGCCGCCGTGGTAGGGATCGTTCAGAAGGAAAACGTCGCCTGGATGCACATCCTCACCAAATTGATCGCAAAGCGCCCGCACGGCCCACGGCAGGGCGCCGATGTGGACGGGAATATGTTCCGCCTGGGCTGCCAGATCGCCATTGGCACTGCAGATTGCGGTTGAAAAGTCCCGGCTGGAATTGAGTATCTGTGAGTAAGACGTGCGCAGCATCGCCTCGCCCATCTCCTCTACGATGCCGATGAGCCGATGCTGGATCACGGAAACGGTGATCGGTTCAATTGCGGACATGGCAAAACTCCTGAAATTGTTTTGATGGAGATCGCAAGAAGAGGCAGCGGCGCATATTCAGCGGCAATAGCATCTGCGGTCAACCATGTTCCTTGGCTGCAATTGTTGAGACGGCAGTGCGCTGATGATAAGCGCGCAAATGTGATAGATTTGCCGATCTCTTTCTGGAAAGGTTCGCTCATGCGAATAGCGTTTGTCATCAACGACCGGTTCTGTCCTGCCGGATTGATCGAAGATGTCGTGGCGGACGCGGGCCACGATATCATTGAGCTTTTCCCGCATGAAGGGGATGTCGTGCCGAAATCCATCCCACAGGACTGGGACGGTTTGATCGCCTTTGGCGGCCGCATGAGCGCATATGACGACGACACCCATCCCGCCTCGGCTGATATCGCACATCTTATCGCAAGGGCGCATGACGCCGGCTTGCCCTTCCTGGGCGTTTGCCTTGGGGTTCAGCAATTGGCGCGGGCGCTGGGAGAAGAACGTTTCACCATGGAAAGTGCCGAGCTTGGATTTGCGCCACTTGCACTTACTGATGAAGGCAGAGCGGACCCCTTGTTGCAGGGCATTCCCGTTGCACCGGTCATGCAGGTGCATGAAGACAGCTTCCGCATTCCCCCAGGCGGTGAGCTTCTCATGTCGGGAGAGGGCGGTATCGTCCAGGCCATGAAGGTTGGCCCCACCACCTACGGCTTTCAGTGCCACTTCGAGACGAAAGCGGACAGCCTCTCCATGTGGTTGAACATGCTCGAGAAAGAATACAGCCCCCAGTTTACGGCAAAACAAGCGGAAATGGTCAGCGCTGCAGCGGCCAATTCAAAGAGTTATCTCTCCGCTGCACAAGCATTCGGCACCGAACTGACCCGCCGGTGGCTCGACATGGCCAAAAACGCCACGTTGACGAGCCAGGCCCGGCACGAGGCAGTGTCGTGACCTGGTTTGCGCGAAACGCAGAAACGATCGAAGCCTGTGCCGCAGTCGTCACGGCCATTGTGGCCGTGGTCGCGGTTGTCGGTGTCAAGTACCAGCTGGATGCCACAGAGCGTCAGCAACAGGCACAATCTGCACGCGATACCTATCGTGCCCATCTCGCCATGGCCGCCACCCTTCCGCGCTTCGCCCAGCCGGAAGACGCCTGCCAGTTGATGGAGGGCAGCAACTCTGGCGCCTATTCCGCGTTTGTCGACCATCTGCTTTATTCTGCTGAACAGATGTTGGAAGTTGAGCCGGGGTGGGAAACGACGTTTTCTCAAGCACTGGAACCCCACGCACAGTACTTGTGTTTGGAAGGCGCCCTTGACGGCAGCACGCCAACACTCGATGCATTTCTGCGCAATTTCACAGAGAAACAGTGCAGTCAGATCCCTGCTTGCGAGTGAAACTTGGGTGCGATTTGACGCAATTTCAGAACACTACTCACAGCGATGAGCCCACCTGGGAGATCAAAGCTCTTCAAGTTTGTCTAAAATTGTCTTCAAATTATCCTCTAAGTAACTGAAAAAACGCATTTAATATCCCTGTCGATTTCAAATCAATCTTCAAGCGGTCCTGCTACATCAGAGCTCGAATGCACGAGTGTGCGGTAGAGAGGATTGAGCGGGAAGCATGTCCGAAGGCACAAAAAGCTTGCGGGATATCGTTGCCTTTCAGACGGCAGACGGTCCCAGATCAGCAGGAATGAAGGACAAGTTTTCGTTCCTGAGCAGCGGCCCCAGCAGCGGCGCTAAGAAAAAACTGTTTATCGGATTGGCATTGGCCGCTGTTTCTGCAGGCGGTGCAGCTTTCCTCGCCAACATGTGGTTCACCAACCATTACGACCGTCTCCGGGCCCTGGCAGAACAAACCCAACCTGCAGAACTGGTCGAGGTGAAGGTCGAGACCCGGGGCGTTGTTGTCGCCTCAAGGTCCGTTGCCTACGGCGAACCGTTGACGGAAGCAGACCTCATGGTCATTGAATGGCCGGCCGAGAACGTGCCTATCGGCACTTTCGAGAGTATTCACGATATCGTTTCGTCTTCGGGGAGCCGGTTTTCTCTTTCCCGTCTGACGGAAAACGAACCCATCCTGCAGGCAAAGATTTCAGAGCCCGGTCAGATAGCCTCTTTGGCGGCTGCTCTTGCGCCGGGCATGAAGGCGGTAACGATCCGGGTTGATGATGTGCTGGGCGTGGCAGGTCTTGTTCACCCCACGGACCGTGTCGACGTTATATGGACCCGAACAAGCGGCAACGGATCCCGCGCCGATGAAGCCTACTCGGAATTGCTTCTGCCGGGTATCCAGGTTCTTGCCATTGACCAGCGTGTCGATGAGGGCAGCGAAGAGGGAAGTGATGCGGGCATTGCCCGGGCGATCACTCTGGAGGTCGATGTTGTTGACGCCCAGAAGATTGCCCTTGCAGCCGCCACCGGCAAATTGAGCCTGGCTTTGCGCCATGTGGGTGCCGACATTGCCGAAACCCAGCGTCGTGTCACCATGATCGAACTCGGTATCCGTCAGCGTTCGCAATATGAAAGTGCAGTGCCACAGGAAACCCAGGTTGCTCTGGAGCCGGGCACCGATGCCTTCCGGGCACGGGTGCTTCAGGCATCATCATCACAGACACAAACCGAAACTAACGAGCCGGCTGCGCAAGCTCCCGCACAAGCATATGTGCGTGACCAGTACCGCGTGGTCAGCGTCCGCCGCGGGCTTGAGCGCAGCGAATACAACGTTTTGAGTGACCCGCGCTAGAAAGCGCGGCGACAACAAGGGCAGAAGAATATGAACCCGTTTACGGTCATGAAGCAGACACTTGGGTGCAGGAGCACCGCTGCTTCCACAATTTGCGCAACTTTTCTCGCAGCATGCATCACGCTTGGCGCTGCCTTCAGTCTCGTGCCAGTGCTGCTCGATGTCGACCGCGCCGAAGCGCGCGCAAGTTTTTTCAACCTTTCATCGTCTTCTCACGCAGGGCGCCTGAGGGTTGTCGTGCACAAATCCGAAACCATTGAAGTGGACATTCCCTTCGCCGAAGTAATTGTCGGCGACAGTGAAATCGCAGACGTGCTGCCGGTGAGCGATACGGCCATCTATGTGCTCGGCAAGGAAGTCGGTTCCACCAACATCGCCATCTATGATGAGGATCGCACTCTCATCGGCGTGCTCGATCTGGAAATTTCCTACGATGTTCCCAATCTGACCAACATTCTGGAGCAGAATATCCCAAGCTCGAACATCAATGTCTCGTCGGTCAATGGGCAGTTGATGTTGAGCGGCACCGTCCTTGATGCACCTACCATGGAACGCGCTATGACCCTTGCGCGGCAGTTTTCACCGGACGGTGTCACCAATGCCATGTCGATCAGCAGTTCACAGCAGGTTTTGCTCGAGGTTCGCTTTGTTGAAGCACAGCGTTCTGCCGGTAGGGATCTCGGTGTGCAGTGGGATGTTGTTCAGGACAACATCAACATGCAGACCGGTGTCGGCATTCTCGCAAACGCCACGCCGTTCGGCACAATCATCGGCTCACTGTTGAGCGGCGGTGTTGATGCGGATGTAATTATTGAGGCATTGGAAGAGCGTGGCCTTGCCCGCCGTCTGGCAGAACCAAACCTCGTGGCATTGTCCGGCGACACCGCCAGTTTTCTTGCCGGCGGCGAGTTTCCGTTTCCAACCGGTGCCGATGAGAATGAAATCCGCATTGAATTCAAGAAATTCGGTGTTGGACTTGAGTTTACGCCGACAGTTCTGTCCAACGGCCTGATCAATCTGCAGATTTCTCCGGAAGTCAGCCAGCTTGACCCGACAACGACGTTGCGGATTGCCGGTGTTGAAATTCCAAGACTCGTCGTGCGCCGCGCCAGCACAACTGTTGAGCTTCGGGACGGCCAGAGCTTTGCCATTGCCGGTTTGCTTCAGGCCAACCACACCAATGCCGTAAGTGCTCTGCCGTGGATCGGACAAGTGCCTGTTATCGGCCCGCTGTTCAGGTCGAGTTCTTTCAGCAAGGAAGAGACCGATCTCGTGATTATCATCACGCCGCGTCTGGTGCAGCCTGCCACGCCTGATCAGCGCCTGGCGACACCGCTTGATAGCACGCAGCCAGGAAATGACATTGATTTCTTCTTCAACGGTGACATGGAAGTGCCGAACGATGTGATCGACTTTTTCCGCAGTGGAGACGAAGTTCGCGGACCCTACGGCCATATCATTCCGGCCGCTGCACAAGCTGAAACCAGCGCGTCATTCTTTGATTTTGGTACCCAGCCAAGCCGTTTCAATGGGAGTGACTTCAATGCAAAATAACAGGGGGCATCTGAAGGTTGCCATGACCATGAGCGTCCTGGCTGTCGGGCTCGGTGGATGTGCGGATGAATATTTCCAGCGCTCAGATCCAATCACCACCTACGCCGGTGATGCGGTTCGCCGCAACATCGCGATCCATACCATAAACCCACGACCGAACTATGCTTACGATAACCGCATCCAGGTCAGCGGTCAGCGCATGGAAACTGCACTTGGACGCTACCATGCAGGTGGCGGTGAAGACGAGGCAGCAGGTGCGGTGGAAGATGCAGAGTTTCAGGGTCCCGATGTTCCAGGCGACCCGCAGTAACACAAACGAATCCGTCAGCACCTCATCTCATCGAAGATGACACAACGCCGGTCCCTGGGGCCGGCGTTGTGCGTTTCGGG
>JAJFHB010000595.1 GCA_021775795.1 Hyphomicrobiales bacterium
ATGGTCGCCCGGGTGCCACTCTTCGAAAAGCTGAAGGCGGGCACCATCGCCAAGGTAATGGCGGTGCTGAAGGCACAGACCTTTCCAGCAGGCGGGATTGTCGTTGCGGAAGAGGACGGGGTTCGCTCGATGTATTTCATCGCCTCAGGCGAAATTGAGGTGACCTATAGAGATGGCCGCCAGACCATTCTTCTCGATGGCGGATACTTTGGTGAACGCGCCTTGTTTGGCACGAGCCCTCCCCAAATTGTCCATGCGGTTGCTGTCACAAAATGTGACGTTCTGATTCTTGAGCGCCATGATTTTGATCGTCTGCGTGAGCGTGACAAGGAACTTGAGGCGGAGATGAGGCGAACGCTGCCGGACGATATTGATAGGGTGCCCGATAGCAGTGCGGCCGGCCCGCCATTAACGTAGATGGCGTCAGCCGACCGCTTTATCCTAAAAACTCAAAACCCTCAGCTCATGGCCTTCTGCAGGTTTTCGTCGATTTTATCGAGGAAGCCTGTTGTCGACTGCCATTCCTGGTCAGGACCGACGAGCAGGGCGAGGTCCTTGGTCATGTCGCCACTCTCAATGGTCTCAACCACAACTCTTTCAAGGGTATCCGCAAAAGCGGCAAGCGCTTCGTTGCCATCAAGTTTGGCGCGGCGCGCGATGCCTCGTGACCAGGCATAGATAGATGCCGTCGAGTTGGTGGATGTCTCTTTGCCTTCCTGATGCAGACGGTAGTGGCGTGTCACCGTGCCGTGCGCAGCTTCTGCTTCAAAAGCTGATCCATCGGGGGTCATAAGAACCGACGTCATGAGGCCAAGCGAGCCGAAGCCCTGGGCAACTGTGTCTGATTGAACGTCGCCGTCATAGTTTTTACAGGCCCAGACAAAGCCGCCGGACCACTTCATGGCGCAAGCCACCATGTCGTCGATCAACCTGTGCTCATAGGTAATACCGGCCTCATCGAAGGTGTCTTTGAATTCGTTCTGGTAGGTTTCCTCAAAGATATCCTTGAAGCGTCCATCATAGGCCTTGAGAATGGTGTTCTTGGTCGAGAGATAGACCGGCCACCCCATATCGAGGCCGTAATTGAGACAGGCACGGGCAAAGCCGCGAATGGAATCGTCCAGATTGTACATGGACAGAGCAACACCACTTCCGGGGAAGTCGAAAATCTCGTGTTCGATGCGATCTGAACCGTCTTCTGCTTCCCAGGTGAGCGTGAGCTTGCCTTTGCCGGGAACAACAAAGTCCGTGGCGCGATACTGATCACCGAAGGCATGACGGCCGATGACGATAGGTTCCGTCCAGCCCGGCACAAGACGCGGAACGTTTGAACAAATGATGGGAGCGCGAAACACGGTGCCACCCAGAATGTTACGGATGGTGCCATTAGGCGAACGCCACATCTTCTTCAGGCCGAATTCCTCAACCCGTTCTTCGTCCGGCGTTATGGTGGCGCATTTGACGCCGACGCCGTGTTCCTTGATGGCATTCGCACTGTCGATGGTAATCTGATCATCGGTATCGTCACGCGATTCAATGCCGAGATCATAGTATTTGAGATCCACATCAAGATACGGGTGAATGAGCTTGTCTTTGATGAGCTGCCAGATGATTCGTGTCATCTCGTCGCCATCCAGTTCAACAATAGGATTGTCGACCTTGATTTTAGCCATTTGTTCAAGCCTCGATTGGGTTGTGAGCAGAAGATTATGTGCTGCGCGCCGGTGATGCCGCCGCGGCCGGCGCTGCTGTCTTGCAATGTCGCGCTTCCTATAGCACCACGCACTGATTGATCAAACCCCGTCGAATGTCCTATTCCTTGGCGGAACAGATGTATTTTCAGGAAGGATCGCCCCGTGGCGGGTACAGATCACACACAGGCCCCGGTCAACGGCGGCCCGATTATCATTCTTGCCGAGCCGCAACTTGGCGAAAACATCGGCACGGCAGCAAGAGCTATGGCCAATTTCGGGCTGAGCGAGCTGCGGCTGATCCGTCCGCGGGACGACTGGCCTAACGATTATGCGTTCAAGGCGGCATCGGGTGCCGACCAGGTTATTGAAGAAGCCCTGGTTTTTGACACAGAGCGCGAAGCGTTGGCCGATCTGCATTATGTTTATGCAACGTCGGCGCGGCAACGCGACCTTATTAAGCCAGTGCAGTCTCCAGAGGAGGCTGCAGCGGGCATGCGTGAGCGCGCCGGGCGCGGTGAGAAGATAGGCATAATGTTCGGGCGCGAGCGAACCGGCCTGGAAAACGACCAGGTAACGCTGGCGGACATGCTTATCATGGCGCCGGTCAACCCTGCCTTCGCTTCCCTCAACCTTGCGCAGGCTGTCTTGCTGATAGGTTATGAGTGGTTCAAGCTTGCGCCGCATACCCTTGGGGATGGTTCACGCGAGGATGGACCGGCAAAGTCCGGTTTGCGCCTGACACAAACAAGGCCCGCAACAAAAGATGAGCTCATAGGGTTTTATGAGCATCTTGAGACTGAGCTCGACGATGCAGGATTTCTTTATCCGCCTGAAAAACGCCCAGCGATGGTGCTAAACATTCGAAACATGTTTCAGCGTACACAACCAACCGAACAGGATGTTCGCACTTTGCGCGGGATTGTTTCTTCGTTGTCCCTGATGAGAAAACGCCGGCGTACGTGAGGCAGGGCGTCATGAACATCATCATTTTTGATTCCGGCCTGGGTGGGCTCACGGTGGCGCAGGCTGTGGGATCAGCGCTTCCGGAAGCCACGCTGCACTATGTGGCGGATACGGCAGCCTTTCCCTATGGAGATTGGGAAGAAACAGCACTTGCAGAGCGTGTCTGCTCGGTCGCGGACACTTACATAAAGCGCCTTCAGCCCGACTGTTTCGTTGTTGCCTGCAATACGGCGAGCACAATTGCACTAGAGGTGCTGCGGGAGCGCTTCACGGTGCCCTTCGTTGGCACTGTGCCGGCGGTCAAACCTGCTGCCGCGCTCACACGCTCAGGCATGTTCTCGGTGCTGGCAACGCCTGGCACAGTGCGGCGCGACTATACGCAAGCTCTCATTGATACTTACGCCTTTCACTGTGATGTCGAATTGCATGGCTGTGAGGGGCTGGCGGATCTCGCAGAACGAAAACTCCATGGCGAAACTGTAAGTCCGGCGCAAATTGCCCACGAGATCAAACCTGCTTTTGTTGAACGGGACGGAAAGCGCACAGACGTCGTGGTGCTGGGATGTACGCACTATCCGCTTTTGCTGAATGAGATCGAGGCAGCGGCGCCCTGGCCGGTAGCCGTCGTAAACCCGGCTGACGCCATTGCCCGCCGGGTGGCTCAGGTCATGCCGGAGCAACTACGCGGCGCGAGTGAGCGAACTGCATCTGTGACATCGCAAACCGGTCTCGCCTTCAGCAAGGCCATTGAAGCTTTTGGGTACAGCCACACTGAGTGCGTGGATGTGGTGGAGACAACAGCATGAAGAGGCCAGCGCTGGCACTGAAGTGAGGCTTAAGTGAAGGTATCCACCAAAGTGATGTTTGCGATTGCAGCGATCCTCGGCCTGTCCGCCGGCGTCGGTCTTTTTCTGGTGCAGCAATCTGATGCAGGAACCGTAAACGAGAATGCCTCGGTGTGTTTTGACAGTGATGGTATTGCGGGCCGGATTGCGGGATTTGTCACCGTGCAGGGATGTTATTCATCGAGTTGCACCCGGGTGCCCGAAAGATCCTTTGAAGTGAACGTAGATGAGCCAAACAAGGAGATACGCGTTTCTGCGCGGTTTGTTCTCGAAAGCACTGATGCAATGATCTGCACCATGGATTGTGGCGGTGCAGGCCAGGTCTGGTTCGACATGGATGGCTATGAACCACGCGTCTACGACGTTTATGTCAGCGGCACCCTAAAGGGTGAGCTGGACCTTTCGGACAGCAGCCAGCAGGCTTGCTTTTAAGTCT
>JAJFHB010000596.1 GCA_021775795.1 Hyphomicrobiales bacterium
TGTGCGTACCTGAGAAGGCTGAACAACTTGCCTTGTGACAAACCATGAGTGATCTCTTCCAGGCGGCAGGTTTGGAGAATGAGGCACCGCGGCCTCTCGCAGACCGCTTAAGGCCGGTGCGCCTGAGCGAGGTCGTGGGGCAGGAACATGTGATTGGCGCCATGGGTACATTGACCCGCATGCTGGAACAGGGGCGTTTGTCGTCCCTCATCCTTTGGGGCCCTCCAGGCACCGGGAAGACCACGATCGCGCGCCTTCTCAGTCAGGAGACCGGGCTCGAATTCGAGCAGATGTCGGCGATATTCTCCGGTGTTCAGGATTTGAGGAAGGCATTTGACGCGGCCAAGATGAGACGTATGGAAGGGCGCGGCACGCTGCTCTTTGTTGACGAAATACATCGCTTCAACCGGGCGCAGCAGGATGGTTTTCTTCCTCACATGGAAGATGGGACCATTACCCTGGTAGGGGCGACAACTGAAAATCCATCTTTCGAACTCAACGGAGCCTTGTTGTCACGGGCTCAGGTCCTGGTATTGGGGCGCCTGGGGAGTGATGCCCTGGAAGAGCTTCTTTGCCGGGCAGAAGCTGCTGAAGGCCGTTCCCTGCCTCTTGATGAGACGGCTCGCGTCAGTCTCATTGCCATGGCAGACGGGGATGGGCGTTATTTGCTCAATCTGGCGGAGGCTGTGCTTTCGACGTCACCAGATGGGACGGAGCTTCTGGATCGTGCGGGGCTTGCCGATCTGGTTCAACAGCGCGTGCCTCTCTACGACAAGTCGCAAGATGGGCATTACAATCTGATAAGCGCCCTTCATAAATCGATCCGGGGATCAGATCCGGATGCGGCGCTGTACTGGCTGGCGCGTCTGCTGGATGGCGGGGAAGATCCCTTGTTCATTGCCCGGCGCGTGGTTCGTGCTGCCTCGGAAGATATCGGCCTGGCAGATCCCTACGCATTGTCTCAGGCTATTGCCGCCAAGGAGGCGTATGAATTTATTGGCAGCCCGGAAGGCGAACTCGCAATTGCGCAGGCCGTCGTCTATCTGGCCACAGCGCCAAAGTCGAATGCCGTCTACAATGCGTATAAATCAGCCCGGCGGGCTGCAAAAGAAACCGGCTCTGTTGCGCCGCCGAAGGTGATCCTCAATGCTCCTACCCGCCTTATGGAAGAGGAAGGCTATGGCGAGGGCTACCGCTATGACCACGATGTTGAACACGCCTTTTCCGGGCAGAATTACTTCCCTGACGAAACCGGACGACAAAAGTACTACGAGCCCACATCTCGCGGTTTTGAAAAGGATATTACAAAACGCCTGGAGTTCTGGGCCAAGCTTCGGAGTGAGCGTTAGCCGGCATCCAATATATGCGGGCGGATGCACCTCAAATGCCTCATGGCTACACGGCCCAAGATCCTGGCGTCATTCGTTCCGCTGATCTGGAAACGAATCACGCAACCAGTATTGCAGCGATGGAATGCAGATTTTGCGAGTGTCGCGGTGCGCGAAATCATTGGTGAACGGGGGTTCGTGTACTCCTGCGGGCGTATCTCACCCCAAACGGGGCACAACACGCCCGCAGGGACGAAGATATGTCGCTTTTATGCAACATGCCTCGCGAAATAACTTTCTAAACAACTCGTTAACTTGACGGTGAAGGTGTTGAACCGTCACATTTGCGTCTGGCTACATCTGATTGGGGATCGGATGGAAGCGCCAGCCCGAGTAGTCGTACAGCAGGGTTGCGAGGAAGCGGAATGAAACTTACCACGATGGCACTAGCGGCAGCAGTTACATCCGTTTCGCTTTCTCCAGCTTTTGCTGACGACCAAATGATTGAGGATGTAAACTTCCACAACTATTATGTCGAATTGAAGACTGGTGCGGGAACTGAACCGCATCCGGAAGTCAACGTCACGGACACCGAAATCGATGTTCTGATCAACAGGAGTATCGTGATTTCGAAACGCAACACGGGCGGCATTTCGACGAAGACTGAATTTGACACAACGGCAGCTGGTATCGTGACAACGAAGGACGCCTCGTTCCTGTCGCATGGACTTCGCGTGCATTTCAGCTGACTGCGCTTTGAGGGGAGCTAGGGGTTCGGCCCGTCACGATCCGGTGGCGGGCCGAATTTTTTTGTCAGAAGCTTTTTCCAACTCGTTTCAAGCCTCTCCAAAATCAGAGAACAACCTCCAAAAAGCAATTTCCTGCGTCCCATGAAAACGCTTTTGCCTATTGCGTCGTGGGCCTTGAAACGAGCGTTTCAGTCAATGTGCACATGCCGCTTAACTGGCGTTGCACTTGCTGTGGCTGATCGATAGTCTGCCGCGCATGACGACATATTTCTGGGTTGCACTTGGCGGAGCAGTAGGGGCGTCGGCGCGATATGCGGTCGGTGTGCAGACGCTACGGATGTTCGGCCCGGGATTTCCCTGGGGGACATTGGGCGTAAACATCGTTGGCTCCTTTCTTATGGGCGTTCTTGTCGAGCTGATGGCCCTTAAGTTCAATGTATCCCAGGAGATCCGGGCATTTCTGACAATCGGTGTGCTCGGAGGGTTCACGACATTTTCGGCGTTTTCTCTGGAGACGGTGCTGATGATTGAACGGAACGATTATGTATCCGTGGCGATCTACATATTCGCATCGGTTGTGCTTTCAATAATGGCGCTCTTCGCAGCTTTGTGGGGAGTAAGGGCGGTGCTTATATGAGTGGTGTAAAATTGGTCGAGGTGCAACCGGATGACGACGGCATACGGTTGGACAAATGGTTCAAGCTACATTACCCGAACCTCAGTTTTGGCGCCTTGCAGAAGCTTTTGCGCTCCGGCCAGGTGCGTGTGGACAGCGGCCGGGTGAAAACCGGCCACAGAGTGTCTGCAGGTCAAACCGTACGCGTTCCTCCTA
Source organism: Hyphomicrobiales bacterium (assembly GCA_021775795.1). GTDB lineage: Bacteria > Pseudomonadota > Alphaproteobacteria > Rhizobiales > JAJFHB01 > JAJFHB01. The sequence continues at coordinate 2,910 of JAJFHB010000596.1, forward strand.
TTTCGCAGGAAAGCGGCGCGCCACCCAAGAAGCGCCCGCACGTCGATCCGACGATGGCGGAAAAACTGCTTGACATGGTCATTCACATGGATGGATCTGTCATAGTTCTCAACAAACCTTGTGGACTTGCGGTTCAGGGTGGAACGAAGACGGACCACCATATCGATGGCATGCTTGATGCTCTGAAATTCAAGATGCCCGAGGCACCGAGGCTGGTGCACCGTCTTGACCGGGACACGAGCGGTGTTCTCGTCCTGGCGCGGACGCGAAAGGCTGCGCAGGAACTGGGAAACGCCTTCAAGTCCAGGGACGCGCTGAAGATTTATTGGGCTCTTGTACATGGCGTCCCACGTCCCGACAGGGGAACCATTGAAGCACCTTTGTTGAAGACAGGTGCTGCCGGTGAGCAACGCATGACAATCGTACCCGCTGGTACCGAAGGAGCACAGCAAGCCGTTACTGATTACATCATTATAGATCACGCCGGACGCGAGTATTCCTGGCTGGCCCTTGCCCTCAGAACGGGCCGTACTCACCAATTGCGGGTGCATTGCGCAGCGATTGAATGCCCCATCTATGCAGATGCGAAGTATGGAACGCGCGAAGACCTCGAGATGGAGGGCTTTGACCAGAAAATGCACCTTCATGCGCGCTCTGTGGACATCCCGCATCCTGATGGAGGCAGGTTGTCGGTCGAAGCGGAATTGCCAATACATATGATGCAGTCCTGGACCTTTCTTGAATTTGACATGAGCGACCTTGCAGCGCGCGAGCCCTTTGCAGATGAGATTGGTAATGGCTGACGAATTGACCCTCGTTATCTTTGATTGCGACCTTGAGCCACCTCCAGAAGAAGACACCCGCAGGATAATCGGTTTGTCTTTGATGGAGGCAGTCAGCCGTTTGTGCCCGGACGAAGCGCCTGAAGTCCTTCACCGTGTTGTCCACGAGTTCAAGGAAACCTTTCGGCACTATGCCCATGAAACAGCACCGCTTTTCGACGGCACACAAAATGTCGTGCGTGAGCTTGCACGGCGCGAAGATATGTTGTTGGGCATCGCGACGGGTAAATCCCAGCGTGGGGTCCAGCGGCTCCTTGAGCATTATGAATTGAGCGCGTGTTTCGCGAACATACAAACGGCAGACGATGCGCCGTCGAAACCGCACCCTGCGATGATTGACCAGGCAATGAAATCGCTAGGTGCTGTGCCCCATAGAACAATCATGATCGGGGACACGACATATGACATGGAAATGGCAGGAAACGCCGGTGCTCATGGTGTTGGCGTCTCGTGGGGTTATCACCCCTCTGAGGAGCTGACGGAAGCGGGTGCAGCTCATATTGTGAATCATTTCAGAGATTTGGAAGCGATAATTGACCGTCTTTGGTAAAGTGTGGTCTCTGTTTTTCTGGTTGTGTGGTGAAACGTGTGATGAGTGACAGTTCTGACCCGGAAATAAAAGACAGCTGGACGCGCACCTTCCCAAAGCGCTTCTACAAGGTGGCTGAGGTGTGCGCCGAGAGTGAGGGGTATTCGGTCAAGCTTGACGGGCGCACCCTTAAGACACCCCATGGCTTTGCTCTGAACGTACATCACCGGCAAATTGCCGAAGACATCGCTGGTGAGTTTGCGGCTCAGGAAGACGAAATTCTTCCAGGCAGCATGCCCACGACCCGCCTGATCAACAGTGCGTTGGACACAGTAAGGGAAGAGCCTCAAAAAATTGCAGAAGAAGTCGCCTCCTACGCGGGAAGTGATTTACTTTGCTATCGAGCTGTAACTCCTGTGGAACTCGCAAACCGGCAGGCGGCGCACTGGGACGGCATACTTGGTTGGGCAAAAGAAGCTCTGGGTGCTGATTTTGAGGTCGTTTCTGGCATTGTACATCAGCAACAACCGGCATCGTCCCTGCAGCAGGTACAAACTGCCGTCAGCGAGCTTGATGTTTTCAGTCTTGCAGCGGTTCACTTGCTGACCACAATGACCGGGTCGGTTGTTGTGGCGCTTGCAATTTCTCGGCAAGCAATTGAGCCTGATACAGCCTGGAATGCGGCACATGTGGACGAGGATTGGCAGATTGAGCATTGGGGCCACGATAGTGAAGCCCAACAGAGGCGGCGACATCGGCGTGTTGAGTTTGATACGGCCTGCAGGCTGCTCGCCTGTGACAGCGGGAATGTTTAAAGGACGGGACTTCACAGTTATTGATTTTTGCAGCTAGGCTGTCAGAAATCACGATGAGTGGGACAGGATAGGGGACCAAAAGTGCACGATATTCTCCAGGAGCTTGGTGACCGGCGTGAAGTGGCTCGTAAGGGCGGCGGTCAGCGCCGGATTGATGCACAGCACGGGCGCGGCAAACTGACGGCGCGCGAGCGCATCGATCTGCTGCTTGATGAGGGATCGTTCGAAGAGTTTGACATGTTTGTCGAACACCGCTGTACCGACTTCGGTATGGAGCAGAATAAAATTCCCGGAGATGGCGTTGTCACCGGCTGGGGAACGGTGAACGGCCGTGTCATATACGTCTTTGCCAAGGACTTTACCGTTTTCGGCGGCTCTCTTTCAGAAACTCATGCTCAGAAGATCACGAAAATTCAGGATATGGCCTTGCGCAATCGGGCGCCTATCATTGGCCTGTTTGATGCCGGCGGAGCGCGAATACAAGAAGGTGTTGCGGCTCTCGGTGGCTATGGCGAAGTTTTCCTCCGCAACGTTTTGACATCGGGCGTCGTCCCGCAAATATCCGTAATCATGGGTCCCTGCGCAGGTGGTGATGTCTATTCACCCGCTATGACGGACTTCATCTTTATGGTGAAGGGCACATCCTACATGTTTGTGACCGGTCCGGACGTGGTGAAGACTGTTACGAATGAGACCGTGACGTCAGAAGAACTTGGTGGTGCATCCGTTCACACGACCAAGTCCTCCATTGCAGACAGGGCCTACGAGAATGATGTGGAAGCGTTGCTGCAAATGCGGCGGCTCATCGATTTTCTGCCCTCAAGCAACACAGATGAAGTGCCGAGACTGCCAAGCTTTGACGACGCGGAACGTGTAGAGCCTTCTCTGGATACGCTGGTGCCGGGCAATCCCAACCAGCCCTACGATATCAAGGAACGGATCATCAAGCTGGCGGACGAGGGTGATTTTTTCGAAATCCAGGAGAATTTTGCACCAAACATTGTGGTCGGCTTTGCCCGTATTGAAGGACAAACCGTGGGCGTGGTTGCAAATCAGCCGATGGTTCTGGCCGGTGTTCTCGACAGCGATGCCAGCCGCAAGGGTGCGCGTTTTGTGCGCTTCTGTGATTGTTTCAACATCCCCCTGGTGACACTTGTAGATGTGCCCGGATTTCTGCCTGGTACAGCGCAGGAGTATGGCGGCCTCATCAAACACGGCGCAAAGCTGTTGTTTGCCTATGCAGAGGCAACGGTGCCAAAAATCACCGTCATCACGCGTAAAGCCTATGGCGGGGCCTATGATGTGATGTCCTCAAAGCATATTCGTGGCGATGTCAATTATGCCTGGCCGTCGGCCGAAATTGCCGTCATGGGTCCCAAAGGTGCTACCGAAATCATCTATCGGTCGGAGCTGGATGACAAAGAGAAAATAGCGGAACGCATCAGCGAATATGAACGACGGTTTGCAAACCCGTTCATTGCAGCCGAGCGTGGCTACATTGATGAGGTCATCATGCCTCATTCGACGCGCAAACGTGTATCGCGGGCACTGAATATGCTGCGGAAGAAATCACAGACCAATCCCTGGAAAAAGCACGACAACATACCGCTCTAGGCTTTTCCGGCGAGAACCCTTTGAGCCGCAGCTTTTGCTTCATCACCAATCCAACCGCCAAGTTGGGGCTCGTTTCCGTTCTCGAGAGCGTCATCGAGAATTGCGAGTGTGGCGGCGCGCATCTGTTGCTTGATGGCCGCAAATCCTTGTGGCGGCAGGCGCGCAAGTTCCTGAGCCTTTTGCTTTGATCGCTCGAGGACCCTTTGCGATGGACAGATTTCGTCCACAACACCGCTTTCATGAGCCTGCTTTGTGCTGACCAGGTCTCCAAACAAGAGAACCCGACGAAACAACTGCGGTGAGTGCTCAGCCCGTGCGATCTCGAGTGCTGATATGGGGAAGGGGGCACCGACTTTTACTTCTGTGAGGCCCATCGAACTGCTTTCATCCGATGCGATCCTGTAATCACAACACAGGGCAAGAATGTAGCCGCCGGCAATTGCGTGACCGTTGATGGCCGCAATGGTGGGTCGGTTCAGGGCATAGAGTTTTGTGTAGACCCGGTTAAGGGCAATGACGATGCGGTCTTGATCCGACACGTTGAGAGTGGGTAGTGTTTTCAGGTCAACACCGGCACAAAAGATGCGGTCTGATCCCGTGATAATCAAGACCTGCCAGTTCGGATTGAGGTCCAATTCGTTCAGCCTGTCGGCAATCAACTCGAGAAAAGAGATGTCCAGCGCATTGGCGGGCGCTCGTGTTAGCGTGAGGATGGCTGTAACGCCTTCGATTTCCAGATCAAGTCTGCGATCAACCATGTTTCGTCCTTTACAGAGTGCGGCTTTGCAAGGTTTGCCTCTTGTTAGCCAAATTTCAAGACCTGCCAGCTAGTGTTTCCGCTGAGTCAGTTGTGTTGTGTAAGAGGCAAAGGTGTTCATATGACCGAGGTCCAGTGGCCCAGTGCGGTCGATTCTATATTCCGCAAAAACGAAATTACTCCCGAAGATGTCCTGATGCTGCGTCGCACCGTGTTTGGTGATGCGCACGTCGGTGATGATGAGGCTGAGCTGATATTCAGATTGAATGATGCCTGCACTTCACAGTGTGATGAGTGGGTTGAATTCTTTGTTGAGGCCATCACTGACTTTATTGTCGTGCAAGCCGATCCGGAAGGATATGTCTCGGAATCAAACGCGTCCTGGCTGATCCAAAGGATCAATCACGATGGACATGTGCAGACCCAAAGCGAACTGGATCTTCTGGTCAAGGTTCTTGAAAAAGCACAGAGGAGCCCGGAGAGGCTTGTTGCTTTTGCTCTTGATCAGGTCAAGTTCGGTGTGCTGGAAGGTGAGGGGCCAGTGGGGCGCTCGCTTGCGCTCGAACCCGGTGTTGTCGGTGAGGCAGAGGTTAAGCTTCTGCGTCGGATACTCTACGCCTTTGGTGGCGATGGAAACATTGCGATCTCGAGGGCCGAGGCTGAAGCCCTGTTTGATCTCAATGATGCGACCCAGGAAGCAGACAACCATCCGGATTGGTCGGATCTGTTCGTAAAGGCAGTTGCCAATTTTCTGATGGCGGCTTCCGGTTACGTTGTGCCGGCGCGTGAAGAAGCTTTGCGCAGAGAAAAGTGGCTGGAAGAGCGTGATGGTGTGTCAGGTTTTATGAGCCAGATGCTTGCTGGCGGCCTGCGTGGCATTTTCGAAGCCTACAAGCGTGATGAAGAACAAGATCGCTATGCCCGGCTCTTCGGGCGCGAGAACATGATTGCCGAGAGCGAAAAGATCAACGCGCTGGAAGCTGACTGGCTGGCGACCCGCATCGGCCGGGATGGTCTGTTGCATGAAAATGAGAAAGCGCTTTTGAGCTTTATCAGAGATGAATCGCCGGAAATTCACCCGGCACTCAAACAGCTCGTAGAAAGTGCTGCCTGAATGATTTACGCACTTGCGGCCGGTTGCAGAATTTCTGCAGTCGGCTCAGGTGCATATATTGTGACACACCGCTCGACACCGCGCAGTTCGTGCTCACCCATGGAGCGCCAACCGG
>JAJFHB010000597.1 GCA_021775795.1 Hyphomicrobiales bacterium
GAATTCAACGGCACCTCAAAGCTGAGGATGCGAGCGGTTATTTTGTCGAGACCGGCAAATACAGCAATGGGGTTTTCAATTTGCGCTTCCTGGGCTTCAGGCGTGTGGGTGGCGGCGCCGATCATCAAAAGACAACCGCACAGTGCCGCCATCACAAACCTCGCTCTCGCCGCAGGCCGTGCATTGCTGTTCGTTCTTCGGTACATCAGACCAGTCTCGCCTCCACGCGCAGGCGCACATAATCCGCCGTCCAGTTTCCGGACTTATCGCACAGAGAAGGCCGGAGTATGTCACATACTTCTTCGAGGACATCTTCCATGGCCTCGCCGAATTGCTCATAAAACGGCTTGCGCATGGTCAATAGCCAGCCCTTGATGCCGGAGGGTAGAGGTGTGGGTCGGGGCACCAGCTCAATGCGCACCACATCAAAGCCGGCGCTTTCCAACATTGCGCTGTATTCCGCAGGCGTTGGATAGAACCAGGGGCCCGCAATGGCTTCATCACCGCCACGTGCCCGTGCAACCGCGCGCATGGCCGTCACGATTGCCGCTACGTTGCCGTGGCCACCAAATTCAGCCGCAAACCGTCCACCAGGCTTCAAGGCTCTTGCCACGCCCTGCACGACGTCCTGCGCCGATGTCATCCAGTGCAACGCGGCGTTTGAGAACACAGCATCAAACTCATTGTGAAAGGTCAGCTTCTGCGCATCCATGAAACGCACATCCAGGCCGGATTCACGGGCGCTCCCCAGGAACGACTCGCTCGTATCAATGCCGATAACGTCAGCACCGGCATCTACAATTTTGCGGGTCAGAACGCCATCGCCACATCCTATGTCAAGAATGCGTTCACCGGGTTGCGGCGCCAGCCACCCAAGTACGGTCGCACCCAGGTCAGAAACAAAACGGGCGTTTCGATCGTAGGTTTCAGCTGACCAGACTTGCTTTTCCGTAGCGTTGCCGGAGCCAGCGCTCAACTGTCATTATCCTGGAAGAGAAATGATCCAATCAGACCAAACAGATCAAGCGAACCCTGAGTGTACTCGATGGTTCCGCCTTCCGTGAGCATCGTCGCATCACCGCCAGGTTCGACAGAAACATATTTGTCTCCGAGGAGGCCATCGGCTGTGATTTTGGCAGACGAATCTGCTGGAATATTCACCTCTGAGTTAAAGGCTATGGTCAATACGGCTTCATAGCTCTCGAGATCAAGGCTCTGATCCAGCACGGTGCCAATTTTAATACCCGCCATGCGAACGTCCGACCCCGAGGTTATGCCATCAACGGACGTAAACCTGGCTGAGACCGAATAGCCGCCTGAACCCGCACTGATATCGGCGGTATTGTATACATAGGTGAAGAACGCGACTGCAATTGCGATCACTGCCCCACCGACCAGGGTCTCGATGACGTTGTTCTTCATCTGAGAATAGTTCCTTTCGACGTTCGCACCTTCAATCAGTGCGCTCAAAGTTTATCGTTTGTTGTCGCGTTACGGACGCCAGGCTTCGTAGTCGCCGGTCGCTGCAGGCCTGTCGGCGCCCTTGAGCAAACTGCCTTCCGGTCGATACGCCGCTGACGTGCCCGTCATATTTGGTCGGTGCTGCTTGTGCCACTCGCGGGGCTGGAAATCCTGCTCGCTGGGCAATGCGTCAACGGTGTAGTGCAGCCAGCCGTGCCATTCGGCCGGCACCATCGAGGGTTCAGCCAGTCCGTTGTAAATGACCCAGCGCCGCTTGCCGTTGCGCTCTCGGTAGTAGATGTTGCCGAACACGTCTTCGCCAACGCGCTCACCCTTTCGCCACGTATGAAAACGTGTGCCGAGGGTTTGGCCATTCCACCAAGTAAAAATCTGTTTGATCAAGCTCATGCGCTGTCCCGAAATCCCGTGACTTTCGCGGTCCCACCGCCTGCCGAAGCAGAGTTGCCGGAATATGACGCAACTGCTCACGAAGGTCTAGAAAGATTTCGGCTCAGCCTGTGCGATGAAATTGCTTCGAAGGGCAGACTGCTCCCCTCGAATCGCTCGACAAGCTGCGGGTTTGGCGTCCTAGAGCATGATTTGTTCGCGAGGCAGGAGTTCTCTCGGGCGCTCTTGCGTCAAACGAGGCAGTGAATAACGCCCGGCTTCCAGCTCATACTCGCGATCATCGGTGGTGATCCAGTTAAGCCGTGCCACAAGTGCTGCGGCACTCACGGGTTTTTTAAGGATCGCGTTTGCGCCTGCCCCGAGCACTTCATCAATAACGCCTCTGGAAACATTTGAAGCCAGGACAATCACCGGCAAAACGCACAATGGGTGCATGGCGGGTGTCCGCAATGTGCGAATCAGAGTTTCTGTATCGCTCTGTGATAAGTGCCAGTCAGCAACCAGGATATCAGGTGGTGTCTTCAGCATTTCATCCAAGGCGTCATTTGCATCAGAAACAGTACGCACATGGCGCAGCCCCTGAGACATCAAGGTTGCAGAGAAAATCTGGCGCATCCCTGCATTTTCATCGAGAATCATGATGTCGAGCGTTTCAAGTGCCCGACCATAGGCGCGGTTATTGTACATTTTGATTATCTGGAGCGTCATCTGCACGAGAATCAGTACAGACACCCCATCCCTAGTAGCGTCCCCTGAGCCTTAATCACTATCCTCCAGCGCTTAAGCCACGCTTAAGTCGCAGCCTTGATCCGACAAATTTTCTGCAAAACGATTTTATGGTTAATGCGTCCTCCCCCTTGCACCCCGCTCCTTGGTTAAGCACAATGGTACGGAATTCCTACCGATTCTCCTTGTCCACAACTTTCTGAGCACCAGGCACAATATGTTGTGGTAACGCTTCGTTAACACACTAATCCTTGACGCCTGCTTCTGACTCATCATACAGTTTGATGATGCTGAGGGGCGACGATCAACGGTCCGGGTCTTGCGTAAAGATTTGATCGAAGTTGATCCCAAATTGAACAAAAGAGTACTTGCGGCACCCTTTTAACGGCCGGAACGGTCTGAAAGGTCCACTGCAAGAACGGGGAGTGTTTGTCCCCGGTACAGGGAATTGCGTGCGGCATTAGGCGGACGCGGCTGCCGACTTGTGATTCAGGTCGCGGCGTTTTGAATGTGAATTGGGCTGAGCAAACTTGACTAGGGCACTTTAAGGGGAAGAGATGCGAATAGATCGCTGTTACACAGAAGCTGGTAAATCTCCGTTCGGGGGGATTTCATTTAGAACCGCAACCAGCGAAATTCGGAACCCGGACGGTTCCGTGGTTTTCAAGCTTGAAAACATTCAAGTCCCGGCTTCCTGGTCACAGGTTGCCAGCGACATCATTGCCCAGAAATATTTCCGCAAGGCGGGTGTTCCCGCACGCCTGAAAAAGGTCGAAGAGAACACGGTCCCCTCGTGGCTGTGGCGCTCCGAAGCGGACCTTGAGGCTCTTGCAGAACTCCCCAAAGACGAACGCTATGGCTCGGAAATCGATTCCCGCCAGGTTTTCTCACGGCTTGCCGGCACCTGGACATACTGGGGCTGGAAAGGCGGATACTTCGACGCTGAAGAAGACGCCCTCGCCTTCTATGACGAGTTGTGTTTCATGCTCGCCACGCAGAAAGCCGCTCCCAACAGCCCGCAATGGTTCAACACAGGCCTGCATTGGGCCTATGGCATCGATGGCCCCTCGCAAGGCCATCATTATGTTGACTTCAAAACCGGCAAACTGACGCGCTCAAAGACTGCCTACGAACATCCCCAGCCCCATGCCTGTTTCATCCAGTCGAT
>JAJFHB010000598.1 GCA_021775795.1 Hyphomicrobiales bacterium
AAACAGGCCGACGACCAAGCCGCCCAGTGTCGGAGCGGCGATGATCAGCCACCACGGCTTTTGTGCCGCGAGGCTCGCAACCGTTTCCTCTCCTGCATGATCGAGCCAAAGGTTTTGTACCGTGCCGATTATGATCAGGAACAACAATACACCATAGGCCCCGACAACACCGATGATGACTGCCAGCAGCCAGGTGAGCGGCTGCCTTTCCTGCAGCAGGGTGCGCAGGTTGGGTGCAATTCTGTCCCCCAAATAGGGGATCAATATGCCGATCAGACGAGACATGGCCGTCTGTGTTGCCTCTGAAACGCGTTCAAACAAACTTCGCACCCGAACAAACGGGATCGAAACATAACGCCGGCTTGCACACCAAAATGACGGTGCCCCCTGAAACCGGCGATTTGCACTATAGACGACAACTTTAAACGTATGGTTTGCAAGGCGTCATTCGTCACGCGCATTTGAGATCTAGGATTTGTGCGGTATTCCCATGACCCGGCCAACCTGGGGTGGTGTTTCCAGATGTTTGTGCGCCGTGTGCATGGCTTCGATCCGCTCAATGACGTGGGCGGGGAAGGGGCTGCTTTTCCGCGTTGTCAGATCAACGTGCATGCAAACACACTCCATTGTCGCGCCAAGATAGCCCTCGGTATCGTTATACATGTGCTCGAAATAGTGCGTTCGCTTGGCGTCATAGTCGAGCATTTGAAGGGTCACACGCACCTGGGCGTCAGGTGGCATCTCGCGCAGGTAGTTCACATGGATCTCGAGCGTGTAGAAAGAGGAATTGTGTTGCTTTGCGTAATCCGGACCCAGCCCGAGCGCCTCAAAGGCGTGGTCGACGCAGTGATCGAAGAGCACCAGATAGTAGGCCATGTTGAGATGGCCGTTGTAGTCGATCCATTCTGGCTTAATGCCGGTGACTGGTGACTGGAAAGGTGCGTCGAAGTGAATTGTCATGGGGCGGCCCGTTTGTGAGGGGGAGCGTTTGCTCCAGCTTCGATCTCTGATATCACAGTGTGGAGTTGAACAAACAGCGCTATAGCGGTGTGGCTGGACGGGGTCAACTTGGCTCTGGGGCCAGAGGAAGGCAGATCAAATGGCGGCGTCACCGGCAGAATTGAAACGAAACTCCGTGGCACAGGCAATCGCAGATCTCGCGGAGCTATTGGGAGACCGTCTGACAACCTCGCAAGCTGTCAGAGATCAGCACGGCAATGATCTGACCTGGAACCCGGGGCAATCGCCAGACGCGGTCGCTTTTGTGGAAAGCACCGAAGAAGTTGCGAAACTGGTCACCATCTGCTCCCAGTATCGCGTCCCCGTAATTCCTTATGGAACAGGCACCTCACTGGAAGGTCATATTTCCGCACCACACGGCGGTGTTTGCGTGGACGTTTCGCGGATGAACCAGATTATCGCCGTCAATGAACTGGATCTGGATTGTGTGGTGCAACCTGGTGTGACCCGCAAGGCTCTCAATGAATATCTGCGCGATACCGGGCTATTTTTCCCGATTGACCCGGGAGCGGATGCAAGCATTGGCGGCATGACGGCAACGCGGGCTTCAGGCACAAATGCGGTGCGCTACGGCACGATGCGCGAAAATGTTTTGAGCCTCACTGTGGTGATGCCGAATGGCGAGATTGTCCGCACGGCCCGCCGCGCGCGCAAATCGGCCGCGGGCTATGATCTAACCCGTTTGATGGTTGGTTCTGAGGGCACGCTGGGCGTAATCACGGAAGTCAGTCTCAGGCTTTACGGCATACCGGAAGCCATTTCCGCTGGCGTTTGTGCATTCCCATCTGTGGAAGCTGCCTGCGAAGCCGTCATTATTACGATCCAATCCGGCATACCGGTTGCGCGTATGGAGCTGGTGGATGAACATCAGATCCGCATGTCGAATGCCTATTCCAAACTGTCTCTGGCGGAGGCACCAACGTTGTTTCTGGAGTTTCACGGCACGACCGAAGGGGTGGCGGAGCAATCAAGACTGTTCGGAGAGATTGCAGAATCCTACGGCGGAGGCTCATTCGACTGGGCAACCCGCACAGAGGACCGCAATAAGCTCTGGCAGGCGCGTCATGATGCGTTCTGGGCGGCCAAAACCGCCATGCCTGGCAAGGAATCCGTCGCCACAGATGTTTGTGTGCCGATTTCGCGCCTTGCAGAGTGTGTGGAAGAGACGCGAAAAGATATGGAAGACCATAATCTCTCGGGCCCGATCGTTGGTCATGTCGGTGACGGCAACTTTCATGTGGTCCTGTTCTGCGACATGGAGAAACAGGACGAGGTCGACGCTGCCAAGGCATTTCTGGATCGTCTGGTGATGCGGGCACTGGCGATGGACGGCACCTGTACGGGTGAACATGGCATCGGCAGTGGCAAGAGGAAATTCCTGCAGGCTGAACATGGCGCTGGAGTGCAGGTGATGCGCTCAATCAAACAGGCAATTGATCCCGAGAACATAATGAACCCGGGTAAGATCCTTCCGTCTTGACATAAATAGGTCCAGAAATTCATGCAGACATGTGCGGATATCAGGTCCATAGCTATGGCCCATTGAAGGCATGTCGATTAACCTGCGCAAACATCGATCAGGCGATTCATATCCTGTCAGGAGACGGGCCGGATTGGTGTTGAGGATGCGGATTCTCGATTTGACCGGAACGACGTCATGAACAGGTTTCATGGGCGCCAGACGGGCATCTTAACGGTGTCGGAGAGTGGCGAATGCGCGCAATAAGGTGGAAACTTTGAAATCGCCCTTACTTCTCGTCGGTATACTGCTGGTTCTGGCTTTGTGCACGGCACTGGTCGCGCCGTTTTTCATAGACTGGTCGGGTTACCGCGACCGTATTGAAGCTTATGCGCGTGACGCAACAGGACGCGATGTTGCTATTGCCGGCGATATAGAAATTCGGCTCATTCCTTCGCCACGTCTGGCGCTGTCAGATGTGAGCCTGGCCAACGTGCTCGATTCTTCGGGCGGCAAATTCATGACGGCTGAAACCGTCGATGTAGAATTGTCATTGAGCCCGTTCCTCAGGGGACAACTGGAGGTCACATCCGTCGTAATCGATGGTGCTGTCTTCAATCTCGAGCACATGGGCAGTGGCGCTGGCAACTGGCACATGACCATGGGCAGCGACATCGGCGATTATCTGGCTGCGGACAATATTGTGATCCGCGCTGCTGAAATTACGGACAGCATCATCTATCTGCGCGACAGCACGCGTTCGGGCAATGCCGAGCTGACCGATGTCAATCTTTCCATATCCGCGCAATCGCTTTCCGGTCCGTTTAAGGCGGATGGCACGCTTCGACACGAGGGGGTTCCCGTTGATGTCAGCATTGCCACCGGTCGTCGCCGCGCTGACGGTGAAATGCGCCTCTCCATCAATCTCAAACAGGATGGTGGATATGGCCCGACCTACTCCTTCGATGGAGCACATCGCGACGATGGACTGGATGCGAGTATTCAGGGCCGTCTGACCGTGTTGCATCCGCAACCCAATCCTCAAGCCGCCGATAGCGACAAAGGCCTGCCGTACGCTTTCCGGGCGGATGTGGAGGGCACACTTGCATCATTTGCCTTGCAGGATATTTCGCTGCTTCTGGATCAAACTGACGCGACGACCGAGATAAAGGGTTCCATCAGAACCGACATTGGCGAATTTGTCGAAGTCACAGCCGATTTCGATGTGGGCCATCTGGATGTTGATGCTCTGATGGCGCGAACCGGCCTGAACAGTGAGGACCTCATTCCCGACCTGTCGCTCATTGATGCGTTGCCGGGATATTTCGATAAGTTGCCATCCGAACTGGATGCACTGCTGCGGATTGAGAGCAGCGCTCTCACGCTCTTGGGTGACACAATCGAGGGTGCTCGCTTTCAGGCATCCTACGCGGCCCATGTCCTCACGATCGACGAGCTTTCCGGTAAAATTCCGGGGTTTGGGACATTGTCTGTCGATGATGCCCGTTATGACGCTACTCAGAGCGAGCCTGCCCTGCAGGGGCGATTTGAGCTTACGACGCGCGATACGAGGAGCGTACTGGGGTGGCTTGCGCCTGATTTGCAAGGGTGGCTAGATTCCTCTCCACGCAGTTTCAGAGGGTCTTCATCGCTTGTGGCGGATCTGCAGATTGACGGCCACGCCATCGGTATTGCCAATGCCCGGTTGGAGCACCGTGACATGGTCGCAACCGGTGCTTTGCGATTTGATCCGGGTGAGCGTCCGCGTATCGATTTGTCCTTGAACATGGACATGTTGAATTTTGATCAGGCTTTCCCAGCTGGAGCGGCGGACATTGAGGCGGTTGAGGGCGACGCTGCAGATCAGGTAAGGCCCTTTGAGGATATGCGGGCTTTTGCTGAGAGGGCTTTGGGAGAAGCACTGCCGTCGCTGGTGAATGAATACGACGGCAAGGTGGACATTTCACTGGCGGAAGTGAGTTGGCGGCGTCTGCAAGGAAGCGGTGTGAGTATTGATGCGGAATTGCGCGATGGCACGCTGTTGCTTGAGGAACTGGCAATTCAGGATTTTAACGACATCGGTGTTTCCGCCAACGCCCGTATGGCCTGGGCAGAGCAGAGACCTCAGGGAGGGATCTGGCTGGAAATAGCGAGTGAGCGGCCTGAAGCAATTCTTGAAATTGTTGAATGGGATGAAGCAACCGGTATCGCGGAGAGTGACATGCGCAGCGCATTGGGGCGCGCCTCACCGGCCCGCGTCGGCCTTGCCTTGTCGGCCCGTGATGTCGGCGAGCAAAGCCGCACCGTTATTGAAACAGATGGCATGTTTGCCGGTGTGGAAGTTGCCGTGAACGGAACCATGCTGGGCGAATGGGGCGATGTACGATCGTCGCATATGGATGTTGAAGGAAAGATCGCCGGGAACAACAGCAATGCGTTGATGGAATTGCTGGGCATAGATTTGCGGGCGGAAGAAGAGGGTAGTGGCCGCAGAGTTCTGACAACATTCAGTGCAAACGGAACGTTCGAGGACGGTGCTTCAACGACCCTTCAACTCGACCTTTACGGTTCGCAGACAAAAGCGGAAGGCGTCGTACAGTTTAGTGACGGCACTGCCTTTTCACAGAGCAGTGCCTCTCTGGAAAGTGTCGACCCGCATCTTCTCTACACAGCATTGGGCCTCGTTGGTGTTGGAGAAGACGTCGCTGTTCAACCTCTCGATATTGAAGGGGTCATATCCACAAAAGCCTGGCAGATTGATGTGCATAGCCTGGGCGGACGCATCGGAGACAATCATGTTGGTTTCAGTGGAAGTATCGATCTCAGAAGCGAGATTGCCGGTGTTGTTGGAAACCTGACCCTATCGCAGGCCTCGCTGCCCTGGTTGCTGCAGCAAGCGCTGGGACAGACATCGAATAGTCCGAACACATTGCTTGCAGCGTCAGACACAGGGAACGCCTGGCAATCAGTACCATTTGCGGCGTATCCATTTGAAAACCTGGCAGCCGAAGTTACCTTTGCGATCGGTGAGCTCGAGCTTTCTGATGCGACGTCATTGTCTGCTCTTAACGGGCACGCACGGCTGGGTGAAGACCGGGTGGTGTTCGAAAGTGTTCAAGGTGACCTGTTCGGCGGTGGTGTCGATATTACAGCCGAAATTGTTGATACAAG